>JAGOBX010000342.1 GCA_017999075.1 Candidatus Babelota bacterium
TATTATTACTAAATTTTCAATAATAATTTGAACAAATTTATTTTTTATTCGTAAAAACATTTGACAAAATCATTGCAGTTAAGTAAACTTTATTAAAATAAAGTATACTAAAAATTTTATGATCATTTTACCTGTTCAGGATCCTGTTTTAATATTCGCATTAGTAATGTTGATAGTGCTGATAGCCCCTTTATCAGCAAGAAAATTTCATCTTCCAGACATAATTGGTCTTATTGTTGCAGGTATCGCAGTGGGTCCCTACATGTCCGGTATTTTAGAAAGAAATCAAACAATGCAATTGCTTGGAACTGTAGGATTATTGTACATAATGTTTCAAGCCGGGCTGGAAATAGATTTGATTCAAGTAAAAAAAAACAAACATTACAGTATAATATTCGGGTTGTTGACATTTTTATTTCCTCTGATTTTCGGTATTCTTGCGGGATATTATTTTTTTAAAATGAATCTTTCTGCTTCAATTTTGTTGGCAAGTATGTTTTCATCCCATACTTTATTAACTTTTCCCATAGCAAGCAAACTTGGTCTTGCAAAAAAAAGATCTGTTACTTCTGCGATAGGAGGAACAATTCTAACTGATACCTTAGCTTTACTTATTCTTGCTATAATAATCAGCGCAAACAGCGGTTCGCTAACTTTCTGGTTTTGGGTTAAATTTATAAGTTTTACATCTGTTTACACAATAATTCTATTATATTTATTACCGAAAATAGGAAGCTGGTTTTTCAAAAATTTTTCTTCTGAAATTGGAATTGAAGATTACGTGTTTGTAATAGCTGCTTTGTTTACAAGTGCGTATTTATCATATCTTGCAGGATTGGAACCTATTATAGGAGCATTTTTGGCAGGAATATCTTTAAATTCATTAATTCCGGAAAAAAGTGTTCTTATGAACAGAATTCAATTTGTAGGAAATTCATTATTCATACCTTTTTTCTTAATTTCAGTAGGAATGATAATAAACCCAAAACTTATTTTTTCTAATTTTGACACATTAAAAATATCTATAACTATGATAATCATAGCATTATTCTCAAAATGGCTTGCGGCATTTGTATTTTCTAAAATCGTAAGATTTTCAAACACTGAAAGCAACCTTATTTTCGGGTTGAGCGTCAATCAGGCTGCAGCAACTCTTGCCGCAGTATTAGTAGGTTACAAAGTAGGAATTTTCAATGAAAATATTTTAACCGGAACCATTATGATGATAGTAGTCACATGTTTTGCAGGGCCTATAATTACAGAAAAGAATTGCCGTAAATTAATACTTGAACTCAAAGATAAATTTGATTTTAAAAGTTATAAAAGATCTGAAAGAATATTGATTCCTTTAAAAAATCCTGCCACAGTTAACCAATTGGTTGATTTTGCTTTACTTCTTCATCCGAAAAACAGTTCTGAACCTCTTTATCCACTTAATATCGCCTTAGAGGGAATGGATGTTGAAGAACAAGTTATAACCGGAGAAAATCTTTTAACAAAAGCTGTAACCAGAGTTAATTCTGTTAACAAAACTGCATTTCCATTGACAAACATTGATATAAATGTTCCAAGCGCAGTAATAAAATCTGTTAAAGAGTACCGTATATCAAAAGTAGTATTTGGCTGGATAGAAAATACAGGTTTTAAACACCATATTATAAATAATATTGTAGAACAGTATATACAGCAAAGTCATGAAATAATTTTTATTGTATCAGGAATTCAGCCTATAAATATAGTAAACCGGATTTTACTTATAATCCCTCCGCTTATACATAAACAAAACGGATTTAAAGATACGTTAACAGAACTTAAAAGGCTGGCGCAATCAATAAACTCTAAAATTTTAATATTAGCGGAACAGAATACAATTGAAGATATCAGAGATTTAGTTTTAAAAAATCAACCTCAAATAAACGCTGATTTTCAAAATATATCAAGCTGGAAAAAAACATTTGATCTAATTAAAAACATTATTCTTCCAAACGATATGATAATGCAGATGATTGCAAGGCCTGGAAGATTGGCGTGGCGGTTAAGTTTTGACAAAATGCCTAATACTCTAAAAAATAATTTTCCAAACAACAATATAGTTACTGTTTATCCTTATTATAATATTGACGAATACGATTATGAAAAAGATTTCATAACCAACGAACTCACTCTATTAAAAAACATTCCTGAACATAATTTCTATTTTAATTATAAAAGCTCAAAACTTTCTGATATTTTCAATGAAATTATAAATAAAGACTACATAACAAATCCTAATCTTGTATTAAAACAGCTCCATTCAGCTTCAAAAGAATTTCCAATTGAATTAACTTCAGACATTTCTTTAATTCATATTCATACAAATGAAGTTAATGATTACACAATTTTTATATTTGTCAATCAGTCCGGATTTGATATGCTCACAACAGAATCAAAACCAAAATCTATTTTTATACTGCTGTCCCCTTCTTCTCTCTCTACAGAAGGCCATTTACGAGTACTTTCAGAAATAGCAAAAATTGTTCAAGTAAAAAATTTTACTGAAAATATTTTAACATCCTCTAATTATAATCAATTTATTTCTGAAATGCAGAATTCAAAATACCAAACCAAAATTTAATGTATGAACTGCCTATTTTTTTTTTGACGGCGATCAAAAAACAATCCCGATAACACAGGAAATACCGAAGAATTTGTAAGTAACGGTTCATTTAAAATTTGAGGAAACATTTCGACTGATTTTTCCCAATACACCGTATGCGGCATCGGAGAATAAAAAGCATAGTCGCAATTTATTGAATATTGATTTACAAATGAAACTGTCTCCTTTATATTTTCAAGAGTCTGGCCTGGAAGACCAGTAAGAATATATGCGGCAATTTTCGAAAAATCAATGCCAGCATTTTCAAATGATTTAATACAGTTTTCAAAATCACTATTACTATATTTTGCGCCGCTGCCTTTTATCCAATTTATATCACTTGATTCAAATCCTATACGGATTGTGTCAAAACCTGCCTGTTTCATTAACAATGCAATTTTTTCTGTTACATATTTTATATGAACTGCATTCGGCAAATGAAACCTGCATTTGATATTCCTTCGTAATATTTCCTGCATTATCGGGACGAAATGATTATCCGAATCTTCAAGCAGAGCATCATCATAAAAAGCTATGTCAAACACACCTCTTTCATTTACCAGATAATCGATAGTGTCTACTGCGGCTTCAACCGGAAATTTTATATGACCGTTAAATATTTTTTTAGACGCGCAGTAATTACAGTTAAACCTGCATCCGCGCGATGTCATAACCGCTCCTGAAATCAGCTTATGATACAATGAATAATCAGGAACATTGAATTTTATTGTATTTTCCAGATTTTTATCCATTTCAATATTCAAGCATAAAATATCATTCAGCAATTCTATAAGCTTTATTTCACCGGCTCCGGAAATAAAATAATCCGCATTAATTATTTTTTTACTATGAGCATTCCATAAAGTATTATATGTTCCGCCAAATATAACAGGAACCTCAGGAAATATCTGTTTTACAAACTTTATAGTTTCATTTGCCCCGTAATACCAATAAGACATCAGGCATGTAACGCATATCGCGTCAGGTTTGGGATAAATTCTTGAAAGTTCGGTTAGAAAAGTTTCCACAGGGATTCCATACCTATAAAACTTGCGGGGCATAAATTTTACAGGTTCAGGTTTTTCAATTTCGACTTTATAAAATTTCCCTGAATTATTTTCTTTGGTAGCGAATTCTTTTTTTTGGTAATATCCGCTTCTATCCATGCAGTCTATTAAAACAGTATTGATCCCCTGATTTTTTAATATTGAAGAAAGGTAGAGCAAACCCATAGGTTTTACCCAAAAATCATATGCGGCAAAATCATAGATATACGGATTTATCAATAATACTTGTTTCATATTAAAGTAAAACGAAGATAATTGAATTTACAACTGAGTTTTATATTTTTCGCGGACCTTATTAAAAAAACTTACAGCAAATTCATCTGAATAATCAGGGTATGAAAAAGGCCATGAAGTATAGGTTTTTTTAAAATACTGCAAAGTCGGCTCTGCAAAAATACCTTTTCCTATATATATTCTATGTGTATAATTTTTAGTGGAAGCAAGAACAAGTTTTCCAAGTTCTATATAACCGGGATCAATATTTATATTACGTTTATCCATAGTCGAAAAATTACATTCAATTTCATTCGTTTTGATTTTTATATCTGGCAATATATCCATTTCCACCAAGTTTTCAAAACTTATAAATTGACGAAACTTTGTTTGCCCCATTTCTTTATCATAATAATCCGAGTACTTAAATAAATATGGGGCAGTACTGAAATCTATTTTCCCGAACAGATCCGAAAGTATTTTTAATACTTCAGAAGAATCAACAGATTCATTATATAAAAGCCCGGCAATAAGTTTAACTTTTTGCGGTAATATGA
>JAGOBX010000343.1 GCA_017999075.1 Candidatus Babelota bacterium
ATGCTATTAAAAATACGTCAATATTAAACGAAGTTTTACCTGATTTTATCAAATAAAACAAATAATAGTTAAATCCTGCAATCAATAAAATGCACAAATAAAATATAAGCTCGTTCTATGAAATAGGATCAATATAATTATATTCGTTTATAAGATAATAAATCAGAATTATAAAAAACGATACAAGTACCCTGAATTTAAAATTAAGAGGCGTCAAAAATTCGTTTATATTTTTGGAGTCAGTCAAAGACTGTTTTCTTAAATTCCGATTTTTTTTTAAAATTTTTAAATTCATATATTATTGTAATTTTTTCAATCAGCCGAGTATTCTGTCAAAGATATTTTTCAAAAACCCGCCTTTATTTATTCCATCTTCATTTTCAATTAAAACAGGTGATGTAAAATCAATTTCTTTAGAGTCGAGGATTTTTTTTGGAAATGTAGTAACCATATCTGTGGCATAATCCAGTCCCACATAATGGCTTGCCATTTCAATCCATTTGGTTAGTTTAGAACATCTGTTTTCAAAATAATGAGAATCGCTTCCTATAAAATGTATAAACTTATTCTGTAAAAACAATTTAGAAACTTTTGATACTCTGCCTCCAAAATCTCCAAGAAGGCTTCCTGCATTCATCTGAGTAAGAGCCCCTTTTTCAATAAGTTTGTAAAGTTTTTCGGGTCTTTGTAAGAATTCAGCGTTTCGTTCAGGATGAGCTATTATAGGAATATATTTATTTACAAGAAGTTTAAAAATAATTTCTTCTGTGCCATGAGGCACGCTTTGAATAGGCAATTCAATTAAAACGTAAATTCCATTATTTAATGTAGGGGCCTTTTTATTAACTATATCATTCAACAAATCCACGTCAAGATAAAGTTCAGCTCCGGGATAAATTTTTACAGGCAAATTATTATCTTCAAGAGCAGCATTCAGTTCTGCTACTTTTTCAATTACTATAGGCAAAGTATTGTCATAATTTCCCTTGATATAATGCGGTGTAGCTATTATATCGGTAACTCCATCCATAAACGCCTGTTTTGCCATTTTAATAGAACAGGTTAAATCCGGAGCTCCGTCATCAATTCCGGGAAGAATATGAGAATGTATATCTATCATTTTTAAGCTCTTTTAGTACCAATTTTGAATTTTATAATAACTTATTTGCTACACTTTGTCAAAACATTTATTGTTTATAACATAGCATAAAATCTATCAAATAAAAAAAATTAAATATCCGTAAATTAAAATAAAGTTATGTATTTCCATATTTATTTTCACTATACATTATTTAATGCTAAACCGTTTATAAAACTTTTGGAATCCATTCGTTTTTTCCCTTCAACCTGCAAATCAAGAATTTCAATCAAGCCATCCGAACATTTTGCCAGTATTTTTTTTTCATAAACGAATATTTCTCCAATTTTATAATCTTGCATATTACCTCCGTCAAACAACACGGCATTATAAACTTTCAAAACTTTATTTTTAAAAATCGTCCATGCTGCAGGAACCGGACTTAATCCGCGTATATAAGAAATAACTTTTCCCGAAGAATTGTCAAACTGAATTTTACAAAATTCACGCGTAATTTTTGTGGTGAACGTAACTTTAGATTCATCCTGTGAAAAACAATGAACATTATCATTTTTCAAGTCATCCAGAAATTTTTTCAAACCAGTTACGGCTAAATCCTGTAATTTCAAATATAAACTCCCAAAATTATCATTTTCTGAAATTGAGGTTTTAATTTGAGTTAGTATATCTCCTGAATCAAGTTTCTCGAAAATTTTTATTATACTGATTCCTGTTTCATTTTCCCCATTAAAAACAGCAAAATTTATAGGAGCAGCTCCTCTGTAAGCAGGCAGCAATGAAGCGTGAATATTAATCCATTTTCCAGGAAACGCTTCAAGAAGAAACGGTTTTATTATATGCCCGAACGAAACTACAAGTATAATGTCAGGATTCAGTTTATTAAGCAAATCTAAAGTTTCCTGAGAATTAAAATTTTCAGGCTGATACAAAAAAATATTATTTTCCAATGCAATTTTTTTTACAGGAGTCATAGTATTTTTCATACCTCTTCCTGCAGGTTTATCAGGATTAGTAATAACGCATAGAAGTTCTTCTTCTTTTATTAAATAATCAAGACATTTAATCCCAAAATCAGAGCTTCCGGCAAAAACAATTCTCATAAACTTACCTGTCAATTTTTCAAAACTTTATTTTTTTTCATTAAATTTTCAATTGCTGATTTAAGCAATTCTTTTTCTTTTTTTTCAGCACGGTCCACAAACAGAATCCCATTCAAATGATCTATTTCGTGTTGAGCAACGCGCGCAGGCATACCTGTCAATCCTGAAATTTTCTGTTTTTTTCCGTCTATATCTTCGAATTCAACATCAATAACAGTAGGTCTCTTTATTTCTGTCCATACTTCAGGAACAGACAAACATCCTTCAGAAAAAAAATCTTCAACTCCATATTTTTTGAGAATTTTAGGATTTATCATCACCATTTTAAATTTATATTCAGTTGATGCAAGGTCAATTATTATTACAGATTTAGATATCCCTATCTGAGGAGCGGCAAGACCAACTCCCTTCGCTTCTGCAAGAGTATCAAACATATCGACAACCAATTGTTTTACACTCTTAGATATTTTAGATATTTTCTCGGACTTTTTCCTCAATATCGGATCTCCGCATATTTTTATCGGTTTTACAGTCAAAATTCACACCTCCGGATTTTTATTCTACAAGCATATTGCTGAATACAAGCAACGGGTTAACATTGCTTTTTAATAATTTTTCAGATTCAAAACAATTATATAAAAATTTTTCCAATTCAAAAAAATTATAATATTCAGAAAGTTTAATTATTTCCTCCAAAAAATCAACATTCATAATAGATCCTGTTTCCTTAAACGATTTGTAATACATCAAATCTCTAAAAAATGAACCTATTATTTCAATAAACATCACAGATATTTTATTTTTATCTATTTTCAATTCAGAATCGTCTTCTGTTTTTTCTTTTTTAACCTTAACTTCAGAAGCCACAGAATTCACATAATTATAAGTATCAAAAAAAGTTTTTTTTTCCAAACATAAAGTTAATCCGTTAAGAATATTCTGCCGCTTTTCAAGAGCATCAGTCTCATTCAATTTTAAGGCAAAATTTATTCTGCCTCCTGACAGCACCGACAGAATTTTTGATTTAACCGGATCAATATTATTATATTTCATCAATCTATTCTCAATTTGTTTTACCGGCAGCGGTTTAAATTTTATAATTTGACAACGCGATAATATAGTCGGGAGAAGCTGAAAATGATTTGCAGTTACCAGTAAAAAAATAAATTTTTCCGGAGGTTCTTCAAGTATCTTTAAAAGCGCATTCATAGCTTCAGCGCGCATTTTCTCAACAGGGTATATCAGACATACTTTATATTTACCTTCATTTGCCGAATATTTAGCAAATTCAAGTATTTCTTCTCTTATTTGATCAACTGAAATTGTTGTTTTGTCATCAGGGCAAGTAATTTCAAGGTTATCTACAAAAATATCCTGTTTTATTTTGTTACAATTTTTACAAATTCCGCATGGTTCTAATGTTCTTTCGGAATTCAGACATTGAATTAAATTTATGAAATAACGCGCTATAAAAAGTTTACCAAGCCCTTCCTGCCCGGAAAAAATATAAGCATGTGCCAGCCGTTTTTGTGTGATTGAATTTTTTAAAAAATTAACTGCTGTCTGCTGATTATAATAATCCAAATTCATTATGTTTTCCCTGAATATTGTTTTGAGATACTTCTTAATTTTTCAATTTTATCTTCTATCTTAACATCATCAGTTTTATTTTGAATTATATAATTATTGTTATTTTCTTCAAAATTAGTGTTAGACTTTCCGTCAACATTATTATTAGAATTATTTTTTAAATTATTCAAATATTCTCTATAATAATCGCTTGCTTTAGTCTGAGTATCATTGTCAAAATACGATTTTTTAACTTTTAAATGTATTATGTATAAAACTAATGCAACTAATAAAGTCAATATAACAATCCCAATAATAATCCTGCTGGTATTCAAAAATATAGTCTTAAAAAATACTTTTAATGTTTTATTTTCTTTTTTATTTTCAGAGTTGTTTTCATTATAATCTTTCCCAGAATCCAAAATCGGATTTTTTTCAGGATTCAATATAACTTCATTTTCATTATTTTCATTTTTTTTTAAAGAAACAGATTTTTTCAAATCAATATCACTATTCTTTAATTTTTCAATTTCTAAAAAATTTTCATTTATAAGTGTAGATTTATCTAAAGTTACAAACGGAGGTTCCGGTGAAGACGGATAATCATAATTAAAATTAAGATATTCATTAGATTCAACTACATTGTTATCCATTTTAAGATTTTTTGATCTCACAGTTCTTGTTTCTTCTTTATTTATATTTA
>JAGOBX010000344.1 GCA_017999075.1 Candidatus Babelota bacterium
ATTATGCACTTGGCTTTGCCTCCTGTATTTATAGGGTTTTATTCTATCCCTATATTTTACTGAAAGGCAAAGCCTTTTACAATTTTTATTTGTTCAATTTTATCATCAAATTTTTGGGGAATAGATTTTTTATTATTTTCTAAAAGCAACAATTCTAATTCTTTATCTTCAGATATTTTTTTCAAATATAAATTTATTAATTATTTTATCAAACCGATTTCTTTATAATATTTTACCGCGCCGTCGTGTAGCGGGGCTGATAAAGCTTCAAGCATTGACTCTTTACTGATATTTTCTAAAACCGGATGCTTTTTGCGTAATTTATTAATATTCTGAAATATTTTTTTTGTTATATCGTAAACCACTTTTTCAGGCGTGTGGATGGAAGTTACTAATGTTGCTTTAACCCCGAAGGATTCAACATCTTTTTTATTAGTAAATTCAGGATAATACTTTATTGGAATGAATGCTTTTGCATAGTATGGATATTTTTTCAAGAAATCATTACTGACGGATATTGGAACAAAAGCAGCTTTTATTTTACTTGCGCTGACTTCCTTATAAATATTTGCGGGATGTCCGCTTGTGAAAAAAAAACCGTCAATTTTATCTGTCTGCATCAAATAAGGAGATTCTGACAATTGCAATTCAGAAATATTAATTTCTTTATTAAAATCCCCATTAAAATTAGAGTTTTCAAGCAAACTCAAAGCATTCTGTCTGCCGCCTGAACCTTTATTGCCTATATTAATTCTTTTTCCTTTCAAGTCTGAAATTGCATTGATTTTTTTTCCGCTATTAACAGTCAATGTCAGTATTTCAGTATACAAAGAACATATTGAACGCAGTTCTTTCTGTTCGCCGCTTTCCGCCCATACGCCTTTGCCGTTATACGCTTCATACTGCACATCGGATTGTGCTATGCCTAAATCATATTCGCGCGCTAATATGTTTTTAATGTTAAATACCGAACCGGCAGTTGATTCAACGCTTAAGCGGACGTTTGAATTTTCTTCGCTGTTTACTATTTCTGCAAGAGCTTCGCCTACAGGATAATAAATGCCAGTCATACCTCCTGTTCCTATTGTAGCAAACCTCGTTTCTACAAAGTCATTTGAACATGAAAAACATAAACCTATTATTAAACAAAAAATAATTTTTTTCATTTTTTCTCACAAGCAAATAATTAATTTTTATTTTTTAAAAATTCAGCAAATTTTTTATCAATTTTCGTAGTGTGATTCAGCAGCCAGTCATAAAGAAAATTTAAAATATCAAAAGAAATTGTTAAATCTCCGGCTTCGGCTTTTTTTTGTAATTCCATCACTTTAGCAGTTAGTTCATCGTGTTCCTTTTTTTGTTCGGCAAAACCAGGATAAGAAAATTTTTGAAAAAGTTTTTCTTCAGTTTCAAAATGTTCCAATGTAAAATCAAATAATTCCATCAAATTATCTAACGACATCGAAGTTTCGCCAATGGTTATTTTTTCGTGAAGCTGATTAAAAATTTCAAATAATTTTTTATGCTGATTATCTATTTCCTCGTTAACCGATAATTCTTCAGTCCAGACAAGATGCGCCATAAAAACCCTCGTTTTAAAATTATATTAAATGGTTTTTAAAAATTCCGAAAATTTCTTATCTGATTCGCTCGTATGCGTAGTAAGCCAGTCATAAAGAAAATCAAGCAAATCAAAAGAAATTGTAAGATTTCCATCTTTAAACTGCTGCTGCAAATCAATAGCTTTTTGAGTGAGGTCAACATGTTCTTTTTTATGCGCTTCAGTATCAGGATATGAATATTTTGCAAAATACTTTTCTTCTGTTTCAAAATGCTCGACTGTGTAATCAATCAGGCTGATTAGTATTTTAGCGAGAGCGCCTTGTTCAGCTCCGGCAGTTACAGATTCGTGCAGCTTATTTAAAATATCAAATAAATTCTTATGCTGATTATCAATCTCCTCATTTACTGCAATATCCTGTGTCCAAGTAATAAAAGCCATAAAAACCTCCAATGTATTTATTTATAAAGTGCTTATCCCAGCCCAATCTTTACCCGGGGGTATTCTTAACAATGTCGTGCAGCGTTTTATGTATGCCGGAGAAACAGTATCTTCCGGGCAATCCGCTAAACACTGCTGAAAAATTTCAATTGCCTTTTTAAAATCTCCAAGTTTATAGAAATTCATTGCCTCAGCAAAATTATTTTTAATTTTTAGTTTACGCTCTATTGTTTCCGGTTCGTTAAAATCAAAAACTTCGTATAATGTTATCGGCGTTTCTTTGCCTTTTACTCTTACCATATCAACCATCCGCAGATTGAACGCATTAGGATTTTTCAGTTTTGAAAATATTGTATCTGATATCAGCAAATCAATTCCGTATAATTTTGTCGCTGATTCCAAACGCGCCGCAAGATTTACTGCATCGCCTATTACTGTTGCCTGCAGGCGGTTATCATCGCCTACTGTTCCTAATTCTACCTCGCCAAAATGAATTCCTATTCCGGTTAATACAGGAATTTCATTTTTTTGTTTTCGTTGTTCGTTGAACTTTCGCAATGATTTTTTTATCTCTATTGCCGCTCTGACCGCATCGTCCGCAATTCTTGGAAATAAAGCCATTATGGCGTCGCCTATATATTTATCGATAATTCCTTCGTTATTTTCAATAATCGGATTAGTAATATGAAAATATTTATTAAGCAAATCAAAAACGCCGCGCGGCGTTAAACTTTCTGAAATTGTCGTATATGACCTGATATCGGAAAATAAAACAGACATTTCCAAATTTTTACAATCCGCTGTTTTAACATCTAATATACTTTCCTTATCAAACATTTTCAAAAGTTTCTGCGGAACAAACCGCGAATAAGAAACGCTTTGTTTTTTTGCAAGCTCAATATTAGCGATTCTTTTTTCGTTCATAATCGAAAAAATTAAAGCGCCTATAAATGAAAAAATAACAAGCGGTATATAGATGTAAAATAAATTATGGATAAATTCTTTAGGACGCTTTTTCAAATCAGCGTCAGATATATATGAGACAATTTGCCAATAATAATTGAATGAATTATTTTCAGATATTTTTAAATCAGAATTATTATTCGGATAAAGACGCATAAAAGTAAATAATCCTTTTTCTGTTTTAAAATTACCGTGTTTGAATTCTAAAATTTTTTTCCATTCTTCAGAAAACTCGTTTGAAAATTTTTTTTCTTTACGGCTGTCTATCATAAATCCCCATTCATCTTCAGATACGCTGCTTTTCAGCCAGTAGCCGTCGGAATTTACTAACATCAATTTTTCTTCTTTAGATTTATCTATAAGATTATCAAAGTATTTTATTATCTGATTCCCGAAATAATTTATTACAATTATCCATTTCAAAGTTCCGTCTTTGTTAAATATCGGCGTGCAAAATCGTATCATTGGTTTATAAGGCGTTTCAATTTTTCCGCCTTCTATATTCAAATCAAGCGGTGAAATATATATTTCTTTATATTTTAACATCAATGAGTTTTTATGATAATCTCTACCTTCTTTACTTTGCAGTTCGTTTTTGGGAACAACAACAGGTATGCCTTTTTCATTATTAACGCGGAAAATTTCCATTCCTTCGCCGTTTAATAATCTTATCTGGTTATATATGCCTCACCGCTTTGAGAAGGATAAAACCAGAGAAGTATGTTTTTCGCAAATTTCTTTTTCATCGCAAAGCGAAGGTTCAAAAACGTCGGATAAAAATAAAATATCTGAAATTACAAGAGCAATTTCTTTTTGAATTGATTTTTTTAATACGGATACGGTATTCATATCCTTATTAATATGTGAAATTGTATTCCGCTTCAGTTCAACCCAAAATAAAACATAAATAATTGCTGTAAATAAAAATAACAGAGGGATAAAAATTAATAATGTTTTTTTAATAATTCGTTTCATAATATTCAGTAATTATATTTAAAAAGTTATAAAAGTAAATAATTTTTAATTGAAAAATTATTTTGCTTATCGGACAAGATGAACTAAACCGCTAAGCTGCATTTTCATAACGTTATATTTGTTGCCGCAGAATAATTCAATTGTTAAAAACAAGCTGATTCGAGTGCAGTCAAAAATTATTCCAATAAATTCAAGCAATTTTTAACCTGTCCCTTTGGATTCTAATAATTTTATTTGACACAACAAATTTTGAGGTCCTTTTTCTAATAAAATTTTCATGAATTGATTAAAAATATTTTGCACGGCATCCGATATTTTTCCGGGAGAAATTTCAGGATGTAAACATCTGCTCAAATTTCTTAATATGGTCTTTGGAATGAATAATATCTAAAATATGATAGGCATCCGTGCCAATAAAGTGCCGTGCCAATAAAGTGCCGTATAGTCAAAAGTCAGTATTTGAAAAACAAACTAATTTAATAATATTTGTTTTATGCATAACAATAATGGTTTAAATAATGCTCTAATT
>JAGOBX010000345.1 GCA_017999075.1 Candidatus Babelota bacterium
TAAAAATTTATTCTGTTAAATTAAAAGATTTTAAAAATAATGCCGGCACTAAAATAAGGTTATTAAAAAAAATTTTAGAGTTAACACCTGACCGCGACGATTTAATTTATGATCTTGCCGTAAAATATTTTGAAACTGGAAAAATAAATGAAAGTATAACAAAATTTGAAAACATTTACAAAAAATTTCCTGATTATAAAGATGCGGGACAATATCTTGTAAAAGGCTATTTTAAAACAGGCAACACTGATAAAGTGAATAGTTTGCTTGATTCAGGAATAGATATTGCAAATGACAGGGAATTGTTGAATCACGGCGCGCGCCTTATGCTGAATCAAAAAAAATATAAAACGGCAATATCTTTTCTTGTAAAACTTAAGTTGCTTGAAGAATCTCCTGAAGTGTACAAGAGTCTCGGAGATGCTTATTCGGAGGAACAGAATTTTGAATTAGCTATCCAGCATTATGAACGGTATATGAGCATGATTCATCATCAAACTCCTGATTTGCTAAAAAAAATGGCAGAATTGTGTTTGAAAACCGACGATTCCGTAAAGGCATACAATTATTATAAAAAGTATCATGAATCAGGAACAGGCGCAAAAAATAAAGAAATTATTTCGATATTAGCAGACCTTGGCAAAAAAATAGGGCAAACCGAATATATAAAATTTTACGAGGAATTGCTTTCTGAAAACAGCGGAGATATCGGAATATTAATCGAACTTTTTAATTATAATTATTCTGATAAGGCGAAACGTGAAAAATATTGCAATGCAGTAATCAATGCGCTGGCTAAAAGAACAGATGCAGCAGATTATAAATTTGAAGAATCTGTTTTGGAAAAAATAATTGAAACATTTTATGATAATAAGAGGTATGCGGATATAATAAAATATGGGGAAAAAAGAAAACTTAATCCCAAGCTCCAAATTATTTTTGAAAATTCATTTGAACTTCTCGGTGATTCTTTTTATGCTGAGAAAAAATATAAAGAAGCTAAAAATTATTATGAAATAGCGTATGATTTCAAAAAAAATAAAAATGGCGATTTGACAGGGATATCTGAAAAACTTGGGAATTGCGGATATTATTTAAATGATTATGCTTTCTCAATAAAATATTATGAAATTTCTCTTAAACATAAGATGCCTCATTTTAAACTCGGAGAATCATATTATAAATTGAATGATTATAAAAATGCCGAAAAATATTTTAATCCTGATTCTTCGGATAAGACCGAATTGTTTTACCTGAAAAAAATATTTGCTGCAAACAATAATAAAGATATGTTAGTTAAAGTTTTAAAAAACATTATTAAAATATCAGGCGAAGATTATTTGACTCAGGTTGAACTTGGAGAATTAATATATGAAACCGGAAATTATAAGGATTCCGAAAAATATTTAAACTTGCAGTTTATTGAAAAATGTAAAAATAATATAGATGGAAAACGTTATAAAAAATTGTTGTATTATTCAGGAATTGCTACAAATGGCAAAATTAAACAAGAGGAAACTATACGTCTTATTGAAAACGGAGTTTCATTAGAAAATTATAAAGAACAGGCAAGTTTTATTATTGCCGGAATATTTTACAGCAGAAATGATTTTGCCGCTGCAGAAAAATATTATAGAAATATCAGCAGTTCAAATATTGAGTATAATAATGCAAAACGTAAAATTCTTGAAATAAATAAAATTAACCTGAAAAATTCTATATCAAAAAAAGATTATAATTCTGCATTGGAGTATTCTTTGAAAATAGAAGAAACAGGCGGAACTGATCTGGAAAATTTATTGATACAGGCTGATATTTACGGGCAATTAAAAAAATATAATGAAGCCATATCTGTTTGCGATAAAATTATTAAAGAAGGGTATTCTGAACTTGACAGGATAAATTTAAAAAAAGCCGAATTTTACAAAAGAAAAGGCGATTATGATAATTGGATTAATATTATTTCTAAATATTCGGAAAACAATTCCAATTATATTATGGAAATAGCTGAGTATTATGAACAGTCCGGGAATAGTGATAAATCAATAGATTATTATGGAAAACATTATGTCAAGACAGGAGATTACTCGACTGCGGCTAAAATAGCGGATCTTTATTTGAAAAGCAATAAAGAACCAATGGCTATTCAGTATTTGCTCAAACTTCAGGGAACTCCTAAATTTGAAACCGGATATGCTGAAAAACTGGTAAAACTGCTGTTTAAATATGAACGTTACGATGATCTTGAAAATTGTCTTGTCTCTCTGAATAAAAATAATTTTAAACCTGAATATTATTATTATTTAGGAGTGTCGTTTACATATTCTAAAAAATATGAAAAATCAATAGAATCTTTAAATTCGGCAATTAAAAACGGATTTTATGCAGTTGAACTTTTTGAACTCGGAACCGAAAATTCTTTTTTAATAAGAAAGTTCGATCAGTCTTTAAAGTTTGCGGTTAAAGGATTGGAATTATATCCTGATAAATCGGAAAAATTAATTGCGTATGCAGGAAAATCTTGTTTTGAACTTGGAGACTATACACAAGCTGAAAAATATTTTATGAAATTAAAAAATGATACTGAACTAAAAAAAATCACAGATACTGCCAGATACAATATGATAAAGAAATTGTTTGAATTAAAGAAATTTGCTGAAATTATTGAAAAATTCAGAATGATAGAAACTGAAGATATTAAACAAAAATTATCGTTTGAACTGGCAAAATCATATTTTTATTTAAAAAATTATAAAGAATCAGAAAAATATTTTGGTTTGATGGATAAGAAATTTCTTGCAGGAAAACAAAACATAGAAACAATTTATGAATATGCTTTTGTCAAAAAAGAGACATCAAGAATTAATGAAGGATTTAAAATATTATCGCAGAACGAAGATTTTCTTGGAGAAAATGAACTTAAACTTTATCTTGAATTTTCAAAAAAACTTGAACTTGAAAAAGAATATGTGAAAACTCTAACTAAACTTGCAGATTTGAATAAACAGGATATAGACATAGCTATTGAACTGGCAGGATATTATTTTGAAAACAGAGATTATAAAAATGCTATTGCATCTGCAAACCGTCTTATAACTTTAAAAAATGTCAATCCTGATAAATTGAATAAACTTAAATATTATCTGGCTGTATCGTATTATGCGGCAGGATTATACGATAGCGCTGAAAAATATTTTTTTGATTTAACAAGTATAAATTATCCTGATAAAAGGATATATACTTATTATTCGTTTATATTAAACAAATCAGGAGATTATCTTCAATCAGCAGCGCTTTTGAAAAAAGATAGAATAGATCCGTCTATGGAACAGGCGGCCGGTCAATTGATGATTGACAATTCTAAAAAAATAATGGAAGCATATTACAAATCAAAAAATTTCGGGAAATGCATAGAATTTTATGAATCATTGTCTAAAGAAATAAAAGTTTCATCTGAAGGAATTATATTTATTGCCGGTGTTTCATATTATCATCTTGATAATTTTGAAAAATCCGAATTATTGCTGAAACAGATTGAACATTCGGGCTATGATGATTTTTCTGTGAAAAAAATTCTTGCTGAAATTTATGAAAAAAAATCAAATTATAAAAATCTTGAAGAATATTATTTTGCGTTGAGCAGAACAGATAATACTTATTTAAAAAAGTTGGGAGAATTATACAAAAAAAACAACGAAATAGATTCTGCCATAGCGGTATTTGAAAAGATAATAGTTCAAGAAAATAAAACAGAAAATATTATTACGCTTTTTGATTTGTATAAAATAAAGAATGATAAACGGAAAGCTATTGACGTTCTTGTTAAATATCTTACTATCGAATATAATGAGAAATATGCTTTAATTTTATCTGAATATTTTCTGTCTGACAAAGATCATATAAGTTCATTGAAATGGAGCGGAGTTGTTATAAAAAACAATCCTAAATCAGGAAAAGCAAGATTTTTGGCTGGTATGGCATATGAACTTTATGGTGATTACAAGACAGCGGAAGAAAATTTTAGAATGGCAGGAATTCTGAATTATGATGAACAGCTGATTTTCCCGAAATTGCTTTATTCTATATATAAACAGAAAAAATATGATGAACTTACAAAACTTGTTTCGGCTGATTATAAAAAAACTCTGGAATACTTATCGAAATCAGATGAAACCTCTTCAGAATGGGATGATATAAAACTCAAATGTTATTACAATACAGGAGATTATGAGAATTCGTCTAAAATAATTTTGAAACAAATCAAAAATTCTGATTCAAATCTTGATTTAGATTTGGCGTTGAACATTTTTTACAAGACTGGCGAACTGACTGAAGCAGAAAATATAATAAAACGCGAAGGTTTTTCCAGTGATAACATAAAAATAAAATATGAAATTTTCAGGATGTTAGGCGATAGAAAAAACGAATCGTTATATCTTGGTGAAATAATAAAAAATAAAGAAA
>JAGOBX010000346.1 GCA_017999075.1 Candidatus Babelota bacterium
GTCCAGGGGCAAGTTATGCTCGTTTTTATTATTCGACATATTCATCATTTTATTATTACGGCAACACATCTTATATTACTCCTACAGGCGATTATATTGAGTGTGCTGTGCCATATTCAAACAGTTATATTACAAATAATGGCATTAACTATTGGTATGCTCAAATATATTATCCCAATAACTCCAGTATAAGATTTCCTGCATCTATGTATTTTCAATTTGATTCATTTTCTAACTATTTTGCAGCCAATCCTACTCCAGATATAAACCAGTTAATATCACAAAATGTATATTCTGTTGAAAATGGTCAATTTTTTAAAATATATGCCCCTGGAGCGAGCTATGCTCGTTTTTATTATTCGACATATTCATCATTTTATTATTACGGCAACACATCTTATATTACTCCTACAGGCGATTATATTGAATGTACTGTGCCATATTCAAATAGCTATATTACAAACAATGGAATTAATTATTGGTATGCTCAAATTTATTTTCCAAATAATACAAATTTTCGATTTCCAATTTCTGGCTATTTTTATTTTCCGGTTGCTACATCATATACTATTTCCAACCCTTTACCAGCAAACAATTCTACAGTAACGCCTGGAGCCAATGGTCAAAATTTTAAAATTTATGCTCCCGCAGCAAAATATGCTCGTATATATTATTCAACATATTCATCATTTTATAATTACAATTATACTTCAAATATTTCACCTACAGGTGGTTATATTGAGTGTACTATACCATATTCAAACAGTTATATTACGAACAAAGGAATTAATTATTGGTATGTGCAAATTTATTATAATTATGATACTGTTCGTTATCCATTAAGCGGATATTTAAATTTTACAGTAAATTAAATTTTATAGAAGTTCAAATCTTATTATGGAATTGATAAAAAATGTCTTGTAAAGAAAAAAAATTATGTCCACCAAATAATATTTTATACAAATACACAACTGCTGAACGGGGATTAGCTATATTAAATTCTGGGAAAATATTTTTTCCAAAAGCATTTCGGTTTAATGAGCCATTTGATTGTACGTTGCCTTTTACTGATGAAATTACTCAAGAAGATTTTATTACAGGCGCATTCAGAATAACGAAAAAAGATAAAGAGAAAATTAAAAATTATACTGATAAAATCGAGCAATCTTTTACAGATAATTTTGAATTTAACGAAGATATCAAAAAGAACAATAAAAAAATTTATCAAGAATTCATAGAATCAAATGAAAATTCAGGAATTTTATCTTTATCTGAAGATCCTATGAATCCGCTGATGTGGGCGCACTACGCTGAATCGCATAAAGGAATATGTATCGGTTTTAAACTTGAAGGATTTGAAGATAAAGATAAAATATTAAAAGTCCAATATAGCAATGAAATACCTGATATTAGACTTGGTGAAATATTATATTTTGATGGAAGACTTAGTACTAAATTATTTGCTACAAAAGCTATTGACTGGGCATACGAAAAAGAATGGCGTATTCTTACAAAAAAAGGCGATAATTATGAAGATATTCCTGGTAAAATATGTGAAATTATACTTGGATACCGTATAGATGACACTACCAAAAAAAATGTAAGCAAAATCTGTAATGAAAAAAATATTAAGTATTATTTTTGTGATAAAGTTGAGGATAAATTTGAGTTTTATAAATCCGTAATAAAAGTTGAAAAAAATGATTAAAAGCAGTATATTCAACAAAATTTCAGATTAAATATTTAAAAACAAGGAGTTAATTTTTATGCAAGATGATGAAAACAAATCTATCAAAAAAAGAATAGTAGAGATGATATCTGAATTTTCTATAAAAAATAATATCGCTGCAACAAAGCTGTATATTCCGAGAAAAGAAGCGAATTATTTAACATTAGAGGTTCAAAATATTCCCCGCACTGAATCTTTTGAAAGTTATATAAAAAGCAACGGTAATCGATTTTTGGGAATGGCGGTTATATGGGATGCACAACAATTAAAAGTTGAATAGACTAATACGATTTAAAAACTGTCACTATTATGTAAAACTGAGGTGAATAATGAATTTATCAGAATTATATGAATACAGTAAACTCGATTTTATTCCCCAAAAAATAGGTTATTATTATTTGTACGACAAATATAAAAATTTTATTTATGTCGGTTATACCAACGATTTAAATAGAAGAATAAAAGAACATTTTTCTGAATCAGAAGAAAATAAAATTATAAAAAATAAATTTAAATTTTTCGAATTACATCTAACAAAAACAATTGATGAAGCAGAAAACAAAGAAGGCGAAAAATATGATGAATATTATTTAAAATATGGTAAACCTCCGGAAGCAAATTTAATTAAACCTAAAAAATCAAATATTGAGGTAAGTTAAAATGAAAATAATTAAAAATGCAGGAGTTTGTATCATTGACATTGACGGCTATTCTAAGAAAAAGATGGAAATTCAATATATAATTGTTCAATCTTTAAATCACGCTATTATAAAAGCCAAAAACAGTGAAGAATGTAAAAATTTTAATAAAACAATTTATAAATATATTTCTACTGGTGATGGATTTATAATTATAGGCAAAGATATAGGTTTGCTTTTAACAATGATGAAATCATTTATTATTGAACTTAATAATTCTCCTGAAAAGGTTTATGATAAAAAAAATAACATCAGTATTTCAGACATGTTTCCTTCATTCCATTTATCTTTTCATATTGGAGATGTGTTTAAATTTACTGATGTAAATAATGAGGAAAATTATTCGGGCGATGGAATAAATTATTGTCAAAGAATAAACTCGGCAACGGGTTCTAATCAGGTTTTAATTTCAGCAACAACATATAATAAAATTAAAGATGATAATTTTTTTAAAGATTTAAACTTTGAAGAATTGATTATTAAAATAAAACATAAAGAACGAATGCGTGTTTATAATGTATATAATGAAGCAAATACTTTTGGAAGCAAAAAATAAAAGGAAAATATATTTATTAAAAATTAAAAGGTAGTTTTATTATGAACGATTTTGACAAAAACTCAAATAAAAAAATAAATCCGTTAGGATTAATTATTAGCATAGCGGGCGTTGGTTGTTTTCTATATGAATTTATCTCAAGAAGCAAAATGAGCAGCAGGATTTCTGATATGGGTTTTTCTTCATCAACGGCTTCCGAATTAACACGAATGATAATTAATGATTCTGAT
Organism: Candidatus Babelota bacterium; assembly: GCA_017999075.1. Taxonomy (GTDB): domain Bacteria; phylum JAGOBX01; class JAGOBX01; order JAGOBX01; family JAGOBX01; genus JAGOBX01. The sequence continues at coordinate 3,214 of JAGOBX010000346.1, forward strand.
TTTGGTTTTGTAAATTTCTATTTGGTTGGAATTATATTAGTTATTGCTGGTTTGTTTTTAATCCGGTCAAAAAAGTAAACAATCGGGGTGTAATATAATGAAATTGAAATTATTATTGTTTTCAATTTGTCTTTTAACTGTAAGCGGTTGCGATGGGGCGTTGCCTATTTCATGGACAGTATTATTGACGGGAATAGGGGTAGCAATCAGTCAAACTTTAAAAGAAAATGAAGCTAATAAAAAAAGAAGGAAGCTGAAAGGCAGGAATATGAAAAAAAAACTGTTGACACAGATGATGTATTGCAATCATTAGAAAAATCTTATAAACTATTTGAAAAAAATATGTTGTCTCAAATTGAATTTGCAAATAGAAAAGAAGAAATTTTAAAAGTATTTGAACAGAAAACTGTAAATGATAAATGGGAAAAATTTATATTGAAGTTTATACCCTCATATAACAGAAAAATAATAAATTTTAAAGAATTCAGATATATGCTTAAATTTACAGACAAAAATAATACAGATATTTACGATGATGTTCTTAAAGGATTATTTGAGTTAAGTGATATTTTTAAAGCAGATGTTATAACAAAAGATGAAATAGATATAATAAAAACTAATTTAATAGATAAAATCGAGAAAAGAAATATATCTAACGGAGAGGATTTTTTATTACAAATATCAGATTTGAAAGAAAATAATTTTTTAACTGAAAAAGATATTTTTGAGATTAAGAAAAAAATATGGTAGGTTATAAGTGTATATAAACGGAACAGATATTTCAGAAAATATTTATAATTGCAGATTTTAGGAACTGCTCAAGATTATTTTTAAAATGTAGCGAGGTTTTTTATTATGAAGAAAATTATGTCATTTATTTTTATTGTTTCAGTTGGATTATGTTTATTTAATTGTTCAAAAACTGATGAATCTGCAAGTATTAAATTCGACGAAAAATTTAACGACACAGATATAAATATAAATAAGACTGTAGAGCAGGCATTTAGCGGTCACTGGCGCGGGATATGTAATTTGAATATTAATCGTAATTATTTACAAAAGCTTAGAGAATCTTTAAATGATAAAAAAAATGGTTCAAAAGAAACCGGACAGTTAACTAAAGAAGAATTTTTTTTAACAAATTTTTTTATAGATGATATGGATCAACAACCTGATACTATTACGTATTCAGTTTATATCTTTGAATGGTTTATAAATAATAATTATGGTAAATCCAATGAATATAC
>JAGOBX010000347.1 GCA_017999075.1 Candidatus Babelota bacterium
AAATTATTCCAAACAAATTAAAAAAAAAAAGAAAAAAAAAAAAAAAAAAAACAATAATCCCGGGTTCGAAAGGATTATTGAAATGTTTAAAAAGTAAGAATTGGCGGGAAAAATAAGTGAACTCCAAAACACAAAAGAAAAAGCGGTTAAAATTTCTCAAAAAAATATTCTTGATATTTCTGAGTTCGGTGATATATTCTTAAAAACAAAAAAAATTAAAATTAAACATTTAAATGATGCAGTCGAAGATTTTAAAAAAGATTATATAATAAAATCATTGAAAGCAACTGACAGCAACATTTCAAAATGTTCTGAACTGCTTGGTATTGATAAAAAAAATTTAAACAGTTTTATTTCTAAATATGAAATTATTTTATAAGTTATTCGGTTTAACTGTAATTATCCATATTATTTTTAATTCCAGCATTTTTGCCCAGACTAAAGATTTTCAAAGACTTTATTCTCAGCTTGAATTAAATTTAATAGAAGAATTAAAAATTTCTATTGACCTAATGGAACTTGATATTGATAATCTAACTGAATCAGAAGTGGAAGAATTGAATTATTTAACAGGAATCTACTACTATAAAACAGGAGATTATAAAACAGCCGTTGAATATTTTAAAAAATCTCTTAAACAACGGTATCCCGAATCAAATTATTATCTTAACAAATGTTATATTTATACGCGCCATGATATTTTAGAATTGGAAATTAAACCTGATATTTTCTCGCTTATAGATTTATCTTCATTTCAGCGCGATACCGCGGCAGCTAAATTAAAAATACTCCCGAGAAATTATATCAGGGTCTTATTGACATCAAATGAAAAAACTAAACTTGAAGTTCCTGCAGGAAGTAAAATATTCGGAACCGACAATAATTTGCTGGGAATCACGGATGAATCAAAAGATTTCACGATCAAATATAATTCTGCACAGAAAATTTCAATTTCAAAGTTCGGAAAAGAAAGTTTTATACGAATCGAACCATCTTCAAAAATAAACGTCGAAGGAAAAATTTATGAATATCCTGTTGAATTCATTCCAAACGAAAAATCAAAAAATATGTTAATTGTCCTTGAAGTTCCTCTTGAAGAATATCTTAAATGCGTAATTCCTGCGGAAATATCGCATTTATGGCCTATTGAAATGCTGAAAGCCCAATCAATCGCTGCGCGCACCTACGCAGTATATCATATGCTTGCTTCTAAAGTAAATTATTATGATGTTAAATCAGACCAATCGTCTCAGGTATTCGGTTCTTCAACCATAAAAAAACGAAGTACAGACAGGGCTGTAGATGAAACAAAAAATATAATAATGACTTACAACAATAAACCTATAATCGCTTATTTTTACGCGGATTCAGGTGGATATACTGAAGATCCCGGAGATGTTTGGGGAAGAACTCATCCTTATTTAAAAGCTGAAGACGACAAATTCGCCATGGTTACAAAATGGAAAATAAAAGTTTCAGAAAAATTTCTCCGAAATATTGTAAATTCGTGCGGAACAGGAACTATAAAAAAAATTGAAAAAATATATCCGCATAAAATAACCAAATCAGGAAGATGGAAAGAAATCGCATTTGACGACGGAAATAATACTGTAATTGCTGACGGAAATAAAATAAGAAACGCTCTCGGAACATTAAAAATGCAGAGTTTGCTTATTACAGATGTTTCAAGCGAAAACGGAGATTTTACATTGCAGGGAGTGGGACTAGGGCACGGAGTGGGTCTTCCTCAATGGAGCGGGAAAAATATGGCTGACGCTAATTTTCATCATACGGATATTTTAAAAAATTATTATAAAGGCGTAAATTTTGCAGAACTTGAATTCTAACGGCAAATCTTATTTCAAAAATGAACTTCTGCTTAAGGCAAGCGGATATACAATTGCGGCAAAAAACATTATGGACAATCTTTTATCAGGTCTGCATAAAAGCAAACTTTCAGGTTTCAACATAGAATTTTCAGAATACAAACAATTTAATACCGGCGATGATGTTAAATATATTGATTGGAAATTGTACGGCAAAACAGAAAAATTATTTATGAAAAAATTCGAAGAAGAAAGCGTTTTTAACGCATCAATACTTCTTGACATTTCAAATTCAATGGGGTTCACATCAAATTCTTCAGTAAATTTATCTAAACTCGAATATGCAAAATTCACAGCCGCATGTTTGATATACAAAATACTTCAGCAGAATGATTATTTCGAATTTACGGTATTCAATGATAATTCCGTCAATCTGATTGACACCACAAATTCTCTTTCCATCATAAAAAAAGTAGACGATATATTTCTGAAAATAGAGCCTTCTGGCAAAACCGATTATCTTAAAGTTTTCACCGATTATTTGTCAAAACTAAAAAAACGAAAACTTCTAATTATTATTTCTGACCTTATTTCAGAAAATAAAAATATTAATTTTCAGGATATAATTTCAAAGATTATCCTATTGCGTAATTCAGGAAATAATGTAATATTCATTCAAATACTTGACGATGCAGAAATTAATTTTAATCTTGAAGGAATATCTGAATTTATTTCTATGGAAAACGATTCCAGACTTTTTATAGATCCTGTCAAAATTAAAGAAAAATATGTCAGTCTTATGAAACGGTTCCTGGGAAATATTGAAACTGAACTTTTGTCAAACGGCATAAAATACAGATTGTTCAACACATCTGTAGATATTGAAAAAAATATTTTAAAACTATTCGGGTGACCATGTTATTATTCTGGCAATCTCCATATTTTTTATTTTTTCTGCCTGCAATTATTCTGCCGGTAATAATACATCTTCTACAACGAAAAAAATTCAAAAAAGTTTTTTTTTCAAATATGCTCATATTGTCGATTGCATCGTCCAATCTTGCTTATAAACTCAAATTGTATAACATCCTGAATTTAATAATCAGAACACTTATAATATTACTGCTTATATTATATTTTTCAAAACCGTTTATAAGCATCTCCGGGGAATCCAGATCAAATTCTTCCAACTTCAATTTTAATTCTTATACTTTTTTTATAGATCTTTCTCCATCAATGTTAACACTTGTGCCAAATTCCGAAAAGACAGTTCTTGAACATACAAAAGATTTATTGTCTAATTATATAACCGGCAGGGAAAACGCAAAAACTTCCGATAAAATAAAATTTTTGCAGTTTGATGAACATAACAACTACAGGATTATAGACAAAAAAAATGAAAAAATAACTTTTATCAATAAACTTGAGGTCAGCAATAATTTCAATATTAAAAGCAAATTAAACAAAATCATCAGTCATTTTTCCGCAAACAAAAACGATGCGCTTATTATTGTAACCCCTAAATTTTCATATTCCGATTATAATCTTATTTCAGACACATCTTCAATGAATATCATAATGTGTTCGCCTTCAAACTCAGGAAGCAATGCAGGAATCAGATCAGTAAACATTTTAAAAAAAATCTATTCAATAACCGAACCTGTAATTATTAACTCCGTTTTATATTCAAATTTTGAACATCAGAATTTTTTAAAAATATTTTCAATAACAGAAAACGGGAAAAAACTCGTTGACGAATTTAATATAAATCTAAAAAAAGGTGAAAATACAGTTTCTTTCAAATTAAATCTGAAAAATTTTAACGGAAAATTTTTCTATGCAGAAATCATGAAAGATATTCTTGAAATCGACAACGGTTATTTTTTCAATATTGACTTTACCGAACCAGTAAACACTGTTCTAATAGAAAATTCACCTGATTCAAATGTTACAGAACAATTGTTAAAAAGTTCAAATTATAATATTTTATCAAAAAAAAATTTGTTATCTGCATCAGATTTTGATATTAAAAAAAACGGTCTTATTTTTATAAATAACCTAAACAGCATTCCACTTTCACTGGTTCAGCTTTTAAAACAATATGTTATGACAGGAGGAAATTTAGCAATAATTCCTGACGAAACAATCAATCCTAATATTCTAAACGATTATTTGGGCAAACAATATGCCAACGAAGAACCATTACTTCCGGTTTTCACAACAGGTTTATCCGAAAATGAATTTTTCAAAAATCCCGGTTTCAGTTTTATAACGCAATTAGAAAAAATGCCCGTAAAACAATGTTTCAACTCAAAACCTTACCTTGGCAGTAATCACGAAAATATTATATTTTTTTCAAACAATAATCCTGCAGCTGTTTTCAAGGAATTCGGCAAAGGAAAAATCATATTATTTTTTTATACTCACAAATTAAAAAACGGTTCATTCACTCTTACTCCGGATTATTTTTTTATTTTTAATCAGATAATGAATTCGATATTCAAATCTTCAAATATTGAATATACTGTTAACAGCATCAATGATTATGAAAAATTTTCAGAAGTTTCATTAAATAAGATTTCAAATATCGGTACAGGAATTTATTTCAATGACAA
>JAGOBX010000348.1 GCA_017999075.1 Candidatus Babelota bacterium
ACACAGAAGTTAAGCTTCTCATCGCCAATGGTACTGCATGGAACACTGTGCGGGAGAGTAGGACGCTGCCAGACTCGGAATTATAAATTCATAAAAAACCTCTTCTGAAAAGAAGAGGTTTTTTATTACCTAAAAGAGTTTTACTTTCGTTAATATAATTATAACTTCTTTTTTAAAAATAATTTATTGCCCAATTCATGAAATATTCATTCTATATTTTTACTTACCTACCTGGCTTTAGCTTTGAACTGAAATAACTCATCAAAAAGAAAATTAACATGATTACGTGAAGAAAAATTTCCTATCTCAGAATCATCCGCAATATCAAGAACCGACTCTACAACTTTTGAACTTTCTGTATTTATTATGCATTTAGCATTATTTCCAATTACCGCAAATTTTTTAGGTCTCCTGCGATCCTGATATGCAACACTAACAAAAGATGACGTTGTCCGTCTAAAAACTGATTTACCTTGAAAATTATCACTATAATCGGCCTCCATCAAATCAAATAGCGTCGGAAATATATCCATATTTGAAGTAACAACATCCGGTTTTTGTAAATTTTTAAATTTATCCGGTACAATAATCGCAAGAGGAACTTTTGTCTGAAAATTATTGAGCGAACTTGCATGAAAATAGTTTCCCTGATCTCCAAACTCCTCGCCATGATCTGATGTAATAATTACAATAGTATTTTTGTCCTTACCCGTACTCACTAATTTATTAATTATTTTATTTATTAAACTATCTGCATAAAGCAGGCTGTTCTTATATGAATTAATTAACTCCGGTTGCAATTTTTCCAGAAATAAATAATCTTTAGTTGACAACGGTTTTTCTAAAAAAGGTTTATTATGCTGAAATTCTTTAGGAAAAGTATACGGATAATGCATTGAATCAAAAAATAATCCGTATAGAAAATTATTTTTAACTGATGAAATTTCAGAAAGCAAATCCTCCACCATTCTACTATCCCTTTCACATCCTCTTGAAGAAAAAGAAGCATAATCTTTGTTTGTATCAAAATTCTGTTTTAAAAAATAATCCATATGATGCCAAGACGAATCTCCTGATACATAAAACAATGTATTATAATTATTCTTCTTAAAAACTTCAAATGGAAAAGATTTCTTTCTTTTCGTCTTCACCTCTTCACTATAATGGGGATTAAGCGAGTAAATAATGCCGAAAACTCCCATATGAGTCGAATTTGATGCCGAGTAATTCTTTGTGAAAAAGAATCCCTTTTCTTCAACAAGTTTCATTGTGTTAGGAAAGTTTTCGCTATTAAAATAATCAGATCTGGTTGACTCCAAGATTAGGAGAAGAACGTTATATTTATGCTTTAAAATAACATTTTTATCAATTGGATATATTGAATCTAACGTAGAATCAAGTAAAAAATCATAACTTTCTTTTTCATCTTTTATATCCAATTTTAATTTTTCAGTTAATATTTCGTGTATTCTAACAATATAGCTCAAATAAAAAACCGGGATATTTCTTTTTAATTGAGAAGTGTAAGCCGGAGAATAAATAAGATTAATGGAGAGAAATACTTTTTCTATTATGAGCACAAGTAATACAAATATTGCAATACGCTTCCATATTTTTTTTTCTGCAAGTACAAATGGCTTATTAACTCTCTTAAGAATGCGAACAAGTGTCAGGTAAAACAATAATCCAAATAACACAAGAAAAGACACATAAGCAATAAATGAAAAAATAGAAATTCCACTTGCTGAAAAAAAATTCGGCTGAAGAATCTCCGATATTATATAAGAATTTATGTGGAATCCGTATATGGAAAGTATTATCACGTCGACAACTGAAATCAGCACATCAAGAGTAAAAACACAGACAAAAACTGAAAGCGGAGGTAATTTTTTAAAAAGTTTATAAACAAATAAAATACCAACAAAAATCAGAGATATTTCTATTAGTGTATGAGAGACTATTGCTACAACAGAATGAATCCGATAAAATATTGATATATTTGTATTCAAAATATCACGAATATATAATATATTGACAGGTGTTTTAACAATAGAAAAAATGACAACCATTAATAAAAATCTTTTAAGAAATAAATTTTTCTGATTATTATAGATAAAAAACTTTTTCATGGTTTATCCGTCCAATTGACCTCAAATAACATATCGTTTACTGCAGTCTATTACTATTTTCCAAATACCGATCCCAAACTGTATTTATAAACTTCTCGCATCAATTCCTGGGCATCTTTTCCCTTCTGCAGTCTCGGCTGAGAATGATTATATATGAGGTATGGTATCAGTTCAGTCGATATATGCTTCTTTCCGTAAAAATGATGCCGGGCAATCATTCCTCTGCGGTGGTTTACCGTCTGCATCTGATCAAATAAAAAATTACCGAGTCCGTAAGATATAAACTTTCCGCCGTGAAATTCCAATCCCATCGCACGATGCGAAGAAGAAGATACCATTATTGTCGCGCCCATCTCGGCAGCTTTTCTGAAATATTCTTTTTGAATGGGATATGGAACAGGATCGTTTTCATTGCCCCATTGAACCGAAACAAAAACAAAATCAGCATTCGAGACGGCTTCGCTTACAGCCGCAAAATACTTAGTCTCAGTCAATCTGCATGCTCCAGGCTGATCAGCGCTTGCCCATGCCTCAGCAGGCCCCCATTGATTGAATCCGATAAATGCGAATTTGCGACCGCGCACATTTATATATTTTATCTCAGAAGCTTCTTTTTCATTAAGCCCGCCGCCGAAGTAATTTATTCCGTTCTTTTTATATAGCTCAATCGTCTTTGTGTTATCATCACGGCCGTAATCATTGTTATGATTTCCGGTAAGTTCAATCATATTAAATCCCGATTTTTTCAATATCTCAAAGTAGCGGTAAGGAGAGCAGAACTTCATGCGGTTAGGAAAAGGATATGAGCAGTTTTCATCAAATGAAACTTCATTCGACGTAATAGAAATATCTGCTGCAGAAGTAATACGCCATGTTTCTTTTACAGGCTCACTGACATCATCTCCCTTATCAACTGCAGGAATAAATGCCCTCGTCATAGCAGTAACACCGGTCTGAATCACGCTGACATGTTCAGAATCACTCCAGGAGGGCACATAATCGCGCCAGAGCGGATATCCTGAAGATGAACTGAGAACATAATCAGAGTCAATTTCCCCCCATGGCAAAAAACCGTCTATGTAAAGCGTTTTGGCGCATGGGCTCAAGGCTTCTACAGAACATATTCCGAGAAAACCTTTACTGGAATAATCCGCTGCCCTAAAATAATCAGATTCCGTAAATTTAAGCCGGGAATATTCTTTTCGAAGATAAGATGATATTTTTTTCTCCGCAAATATTTTTATCGGAATATTTTCTCCTCCGATATCCCTGAAATTACTGATTTTCCCTTCCAGAATCTGACCGGCCTGCTCGGATGTTATATTTGAAATCACTGAAGTAAAATGAACCTGAATAAAAAGAGGGCCTGCTGTTGAAGATTCAGCTTCCTGATGCATAAATAACGGCATAAAAAAAGCCGTTATCAATATAAACTTTTTGATCTTATCTGCAGCTATAAACATCTAAGTCTCCGGTTATAATTTTATATTACGTAAGAGTTAATCAGATTTCGCAGCTGTCAAATATTTTACATTACACCAAAAGAGACTGATGACATAACAAAAAAGGCAGACCTGCGCAGTCTGCCTTCGGATCAAGCTATTTATAAATTTATAGTTCCTTAACTATAAACGATTCAGAGTATCTGCTTTCTTCCTGTACTTTATCAAGAAGATCAGATGCTTCAGATTTAGTCGCAAGGCGTCCTATTTTTACTCTGAAATACATCTGTCCGTCAACACTTGTCTTGTCGATATAAGCATCAAAATGAAGCGATTTTAGATATGAAACTTCCGATTTAGCCTTTGAAAGAGTATCAAAAGAGGCTACCTGGACAGCAAATTTTCCTTTAGAAACCGGCAGACGTACTTCAGAATTCTTTCTGCTGACTGAAGCAAACGCAGGTTTAACATTTGTATTTTTTACTGCTGAGTCATGTTTTTTTGTTGAAGCAATTTTATTGTTTTTCTTATGCTTGGATGCAATTTTAGGTTTAGAACTGTGAACCGGACTATCATTATTCTTTGCAGAAAGAATTGTTTTTTCTTCCTTCTCATCCAAATCAGGTTTTACACTCTGATTATCAGCAAATAAAGGATCTTTTACACTCTGAATACCTGTTTCTTTAGAGCCCAAATCAGTTTGTGTTCCCGAAGAAGGAACTTCATCAGGAATAGTACTCAAAGGATCTCCGGTTATAAATCCGTTGTCTGTCGACGTTGTTGCAGTTTCCGGAAGTTTAACTGATTCATCATCAGATATTTTCATTCCGATAAGAAATGTAACCGCAACAATCGCTACAATAATAAAA
>JAGOBX010000349.1 GCA_017999075.1 Candidatus Babelota bacterium
ATGAAATCCGATTTTTTATTTTTCCAACCACATCCAAAAAATAATATAATTTGTAAATTATGTCAACAAAAAAAAAAAAAATTAAAAATTAAAAATTTGTCCTGCCATATCCCTGCATTTTTTAATAATGCCGGTATAAAAATTATTTGAAGGAGTAATCTGTACAGAATTTTCGTGTTCAATAGCATAATTCAATAACCCTACACTTACAGCATATTCTGCTTTTTTAACATAATCGCTTACTCCAGTAATGTTTGAAGGTATTCCTGCCCGCGCAGGAAGTTCTAAAATTTTTTCACAAAGATCAAGTATTCCTCTTGTTTCTGCAACTCCTCCTGTTAATACTATTCCGCAAATACAATTATCAAAAACATCAGGAGATTTTTTTTCAATATCATTTTTTAATTTTTCAAACAAAGAAACAATGCTTTTATTTATTACTTTAACAAGCTCTATTCTCTTTATTTTTTGAAGCTGCATTGAACCAACAAGCTGAATTTCAATTTCTTCATCAGGATCACAATGTTCTATAATAGCGCTGCCGTATTTTATTTTTATACGCTCTGCTTCGTTAAAAGATACTGTAAAATTTTTTGAAATATTAAGTGTTATAATATCTCCTCCTGTATCAAATGACGATATTGTTGATATGCTGCCGTTTTCAAAGGCTGCTATATCAGTAGTTCCAGCGCCTATATCAATAAGTAAAGCTCCTAAATTTTTTTCTTCTTCATTTAAAACAGAATAACTTCCAGCAAACGAATTTATTGCATAATTATCTATATTTAAAGAAATATCGTTGACGCTTTTCATTAAGTTATGAAAAACACTTGTTTCGACAGTAACAACTAAAGCTTTTACTTCTAACCTCCACCCGGACATATTTGTAGGGTCTTTTATTCCGCCTTCGCCGTCAACAATAAATTCTTTAGGCAATATGTTAAGTATTTCAAAATCTCCATTCATTTTAAATGCTTTTGCCAGATCTACGGCTCTATTTATATCAACAGCAGAAATTTCTTTATCAGGTCTTGCAACTGCAGTAACTCCTACTTTTTCAAAACAGTTTATACGGTTGCCGCTTACTCCTATTGTTACATTTCTTATTTCTCTTCCAGACATAGTTTCAGCTTCTTCAACAGCTTTAGCTATAGCATTTGATGTTTTATCTATTTCAACAACCACTCCGTTTTTTAATCCTTCTGATTTTGACCTTCCAAAACCGAGTATATTCAGTTCTTTTGTTTGGGAATTATATTCTCCAACGATTACAACTATTTTGCTTGTGCCGATATCTATAATCGCCTTATAATCGTCAATCATATTTTTTTCTCCTTTTCTTTAATTTTTGGCATCATATATATATTTTTAAACCTTAAATCTATATAATCAATATATCCTGATTCACAACTTGATAATATTATATCAATATTTTCAAGTCTGCCTATATAATTATCAGAGTAACAATACACTTTAATTCCATTTTTTAAATATAATACGAAATTTCCTTTATTATATTCTATTTCAGATACAGTATCTTTTATTTTTGAAGGAATAGTATTAGTGATTTTAATTAACCTGCTCATATCCTGATTGTCAATTTTTTTCCCTGACATATCAATTTTGTAACCAGAAACTGATAAAACTAAATAATCTGTTTTAAGAGGATCCTTTATATCAAACAAATTAAGTTTTGCATCAATTAATTTTATGTTATTATCCTCTCCTATAACAATTCCTACAGGAATTTTTTCAATAATATTAATGCCTACGCTGTAATCAAAATTTCTGCTTATATATAATTTTTCAATTGCATTACACCGATCAATTATATATTTATGAAGTTCATTTATATCAAATTTAAATATATTGCTGTATTCAGGAATTCCTTTTGAATAACAATATTCCAAATATAAATTTTTAATATTTTTTTTAGGAATAATGTTACAGCCGTTTATCTTAATATCACTTATCAAAAATTTCTTTGAGGTAGTCATATAATTTTTTATATGTTCTGCTCCGAGCCACAGCAGGATTATCGCAAGTGAAGCAACGCTTAGTTTTAAAAATTTAATCAAAAATTTTATAATGTAATCGTTATTAATTATTCTGCTGCTGCTATTATCACGTTTTGTTTTTATTTCAAATTTTTTTTTACCAAAAGGCGTTATCTTGTCAAATGCAAAAAACAACAATACTGCAGATATCATATCATATATTTTCTTTAATAATAATTCTACTGACAATGCGCTATTTTTGTTTTTTCTTGCAATTTGCTGATTTTTTAAAAGTTTATGTGACAATCCGTTATATTTAAACATGTTTTTTCAATATTTACCTTACAAATTATTTTTTATAAATGTTTTTATCAAATCTTCAAATTCTATTCCTGCAGCTCGGGCTGCTTTAGGCAGCAAACTTGTTTCAGTCATGCCTGGTATTGTGTTTATTTCAAGCACAGTGACCTTTCCTTCTTTATCAATAATCATATCAATTCTGGCAAAATCTTTGCATTCAAGGGATTTAAAGCATTCTTCTCCGATTTTTTTTATTTTTTCTGTTAATACGGAATCTATTCTGGCAGGGACTATATAATCAGTTTTACCTTTTGTATATTTAGCTTCATAATCGAAAAAATCATTATGAGGGGCAATTTCAATTACGGGCAAAGCCATAATATTTCCGCCTTTTTCAATAACTGCAACTGTAACTTCTCTGCCGGGTATATATTTTTCAATCATAACTTTTTTAGAATGTTTGAACGCTTCTTCAACTGCATTTTTTAATAAATTTCTATCTTTAACAATGCTCAATCCTATGCTTGAACCCTCATCAATAGGTTTTATTACTGCAGGCAGTTCCAATTCATATAAATTTATTTCATTTATATCATTAAAAAGACTGAAATCAGGAGTTGGAATATTTTTCTGTAAAAAAATTAGTTTGGTATAATATTTATTCAGACATAATGAACTGGACATTACTCCTGAACCGCAGTATTTTTTTCCCAACAATTCAAGGTATCCCTGAACTGTTCCGTCTTCGCCGTATCTGCCGTGAAGAGCTATAAAAGCGACATCAAATTTTTGTTTAGCAATATCAGATATATTTTCACGGGATAATCTGAAAGGTATCACTTTTATATTTTTCGTATTTAATGCATTTATCACTGCAGTTCCAGTTTTTTCAGAAACTTTATATTCCGATGAAAAACCGCAATATATGACTAAAACTGTAGCAGATTCTATATCTACCCTCTCTTCGTTATTCAATATTTCATTCATTGTAAATCCTCCTGCCAGAAAAAATTTTTTAACTTACAAATTCATTATTTAATTATTTCCACTTCAAGTTCAAGTTCAATATTGAACTTTTTCAGCACTGTTTCTTTTATTAGTTCTATCAATTTTATTATGTCGTTAAAACAAGCATTGTTGTCATTTACAATAAAATTAGCATGTTTTACCGAAACAGATGCGCCTCCGATTCTGTATCCTTTTAGTCCTGCTTCATCTATAAGCCTTCCTGCAGAATTTCCGGCAGGATTCTTAAAAATGCATCCTGCACTGAACTCTTTCAAAGGCTGTGTATTTTGTTTTATCAAAAAGTTTTCATTTAATGCGTTTAAAATACTTATACGATCATATTTTTTCAATTTGAACACAGCATCAATCACAATGATATTTTTTTTCTGTTTAATTGAAGTGGTTCTGTATGAAGGAAATATATCTGCCGGTTTAATAATATTTTTCTCTCCGGAATATGTCATTACATTCATTTTTTCTATTAAATCGTTAACACTATGATTTTTTATACCACTATTGTTAACAATTGCCCCGCCAATTGTTCCTGGAATTCCCATAGCCCATTCAAGACCTGATAATCCGAATTCGGCAGTTTTTCTTACAACCTGCTGAAGAGATGCACCTGCAGAACAAATCATCGAATCATCGCCAACCGATATTTTGTTAAAATTTTCTCCTAAACTTATAATAACGAATTTTTCCAGATTATTACTGAAAATCATGTTTGTGCATTTGCCTGTAATGATAATATTTAATTCTCGATTTTTAAAAAATTGCAATGCAATAACCAAATCTTCTATTTCTTCAATACTTATAAGAGCCGCAGGTTTTCCTCCGACTTTCATTGAACTGTAATTTTTCAATTCTACATCGTAATAAATATAACTCGTTTTGAAATTAGAACTCAATTCAGAAAAAACAGACTTATACATTTATCTGTTCCTTATAAATAATATAAATTGTTTAATGCTCATTTTTATTTAATTTAATATCCTGAATAAAAAATATGTTAAACCCAAAAAAACACCATGTATTTTTTATTAATATGTCAACTATTTTTACTTGACATTATTTTTTTTGATAATTTTTCTGATACGGCCCATATATTTTCTGCTCCAAGAGTCAATACAAT
>JAGOBX010000350.1 GCA_017999075.1 Candidatus Babelota bacterium
TGCTTGAATTTTTATTTTAACATTCCTAACATTCAAGCGAAAATTTTAATATTTTTTTATCTTTAGCCATTTTATCAAAATATCCCCCTAAAAAAAATTCAAAATATTCTATTAAAAAAAAAAAAAAAATGTCAAGCTTTTTTTATTTTTTTATTAAATTTGTTCATTGCAGCGGTCAAACCGGATGTTAATATGTGAAAAACTGCATCTGCAGAATCACTTATTATGAACCGAATTTCTTTTTTCTGAGCAATATTAAAATCAGATAAAACATAATATTCCATCGGAATATTATCTTCAGGCATTCCTATACCTATTCGAATTCTTATAATATTATCCGTTCCAACACAATTAATTACAGACTGCAATCCATTATGTCCTCCGGCTCCGCCGTTTTTTCTTATCCTGATGAAACCAAATTCAAGATAAACATCATCCGACAATATAATAATATTTTCTGCTGGTTCATTATAAAAATCCATTATTTTTCTAATACTTCTGCCGCTGTTATTCATATAAGTCATAGGTTTGACAAGCATAATTTTTTCGCCGTCACTTGTAAAATCCGTATAATCGCATTCAAATTTAGAGGAGGATTTAAAACTTTTTTTTTTCTCTGCCGCAATATAGTCTACTACCATGAACCCCGCATTATGTCTGTTAAATTCGTATTTAGCTCCCGGATTGCCTAACCCAACTATGATTTTCATAATTAACTAAAAACCTCTATTTTGATATAAAAAACTTTTTCTATAAAATAATTTAATTTGATATGCTGTCAGGAATAAGCCTTGTTTAAGAGTTCCAGATATTTTATATTCATATTAAATATTTTTTTTACAAGTCCGTCAATTATCTTCAAGGCAAAATCAGGGGACATTTTAAATACATCTTTCAAAGTCTCTTTATTAAACACATACAATACTGTAGGTTTAACAGCTCTCACCGAAGCATCTCTGGTTCTACTTTCAAACAAAGCTGTTTCCCCGAAAAAATCTCCTGCTCCGATTTGAGTCAACGGAATAATTTTTTTTGATTTGGAGGTTTTATATATTTCAAGTTCTCCTTCTTTAACAATATAAAATTCATTTCCCTGAGTTCCTTCGCTTATAACTATTTCTCCTTCAGAAATTTTTTTTTCAAATTTTAGCAAATTTTCATTCATTTAATTTCCCCTCCAAAATCCGGATAATAATTCCGGTAAAATTATTATTATTCAAAAAGGTTTTTTAATTTTTGTGAAATTTATAATTATATTATTTTCAATATTTTTCACACTTTAAATCTACTTATAGAAATTCCATTTCCCACTACAGCAATTTCAGTTTCCATATTTTTAATATTACTTATAAAATCAATAAAATCCTTTGTTTCATTTTTATGAGTATTTATATTGTCAGCTACTATCATCCCGTTTTTATCCAACAATTCAAGACTTTTTTTAAAAGATTCAGTATAATGTTTCTTGACTATATCCATAAAAATAAAATCATATTTTTTTTCTAATGTTATAAAACCATCAAGACATTCAGGACAATGCCCCAAATGTATATTTATTTTCAATCCCGAATTTTTAAAATGATTCGATGCAATATCAAATCTTATCTTATTTGATTCTATAGTATCCACTACATAATCCTTATTATCATTCTGAAACGCAGCAGATGCTAACCATAAAGTCGAATAACCGCCGGAAGTTCCATATTCAAGAATTCTTATATATTTTTTTTTTAAAATTAAATCGTATAAAAATCCAGCTTCATCTTCAGGAATATTCCATAAATTGTTGTCAATGCAATATTGTTTAATTTTATATATGTAATTTGAATTTATCATTTTATGTTTGCAAGTTAATTATAAATTATTAATTTTAATTGATTTCTTATTAAAAATCAACTGTTTTAACAGATTACTTTTAAAATCTAAAAAATGGAAAAATTATTAATTGACTAAATAAATTATATTTATATAATTAAAAAGTTATTTTTATATAAAATTAATGCTCTATCAAAAAAAATTATTGTTTAACAATTTATGTTATACATATTAAAACGATTATCTTTAGGCATATTTCTAATTATTCTTGCCGCTTCAGTTCTACTTATTTCAGATTGGGACAGGAGAGTTGTAAAAAAAGAAGTTAAACTAAAAAAAATAGCTTTATTCATATTTTCTTCAAGACCTGTTCTTGAAGATGGTCAAAAAGGTGTCATTGACGCCCTTGCTGAAAACGGGTTTATTGACGGAGAGAATATTTCTATAAAAAAATACAATGCTGAAAGCGATATGAATGTTGCAAATTCCATCGCTAAAGAAATCACAAGCGGAATTTTCGATATGGTAATATCTCTTTCAACTCCAGGTCTTCAAACTACTGCAAATGCAAACAAATCAAATAAAATTACTCATATTTTCGGGATCGTAACATATCCTGCAGGCGCTGGAGTTGGAATTAATGAAGAACCCTACGATCATCCAGGGCATATTGCCGGATTCGGCACATTTCAGCCAGTTGATGAAATATTTGAATTAATTAAACAGATCAAACCTGACTTAAAAAAAGTAGGAGTTGTTTGGACCCCATCAGAAGCATGTTCAGCAGCGTGCCTTGATAGAGCAAGAATAATAACTAAAAAGTTGAATATCAAACTTATAGAAGCTACGATAGATAATTCATCCGGAATTTACGAAGCTGCTGCATCCCTGGTTCAGCGAGGAGCTCAAGCTTTATGGATCGGAGGAGACAATATAGTAGAACTTGGTGCTGTATCAGTTATTGAAGCTGCAAAAAAAGGAAAAATTCCGGTATTTACAAATAATACCGACCATATAAAACTCGGTGCTTTTTTATCTCTCGGCGCAAATTATTATACTGTCGGAAAAGAAACAGGAAAACTTGCAGCATCTGTATTAAACGGGATACTTCCTTCTTCTATCCCCACAAAAAATCTTACTCCTCCGCAGCTTTATATTAATCTTAAATCTTTGGAAAACCTTAAAGAAAAATGGACGATTCCTGAAAGCATTTTAAAAAAAGCTGATTCATTGATTGATAAAAACGGTTTCCAAACAAATAAAAATAACAACAAAGAAAATCCCGTATTAATTCAAAAACAGCAAATAGAAACATCAAAAAAAAAATGGAATATTGTAATTTTACGTTACACAGAAACAATTAATTCTGACGAAGCAATAGATGGAATAAAAAAAGGGCTTTCTAAAAAAAATTTAAAATACGGAGTTGATTATAATTTAAAAATTGTTTCAGCTCAAAATGATTTGACTGTTCTGAATTCTTTAGTTGCTTCAATGCCGAACAACAATCCGGACTTAATATTTACAATCACAACTCAGGCAACTCAGGCGTTAATGAAAAAATATGCAGGAACAAATGTTCCTGTAGTATTTTCTTATCTTGCAGATCCTATATTAGCAGGTCTCGGCGAATCATATACAAAACATATTCCAAATGTTGCGGGTTCGTGGACTACTTGCGATTATGAAAATACAATAAAAATACTAAAAGAACTTATCCCGGGAATCAAAAGAATCGGAACCCTATATTCAACAAATGAATTAAACTCTGATTATCATTATAATAATTTATTGAAGTTTACAAAAAAATAAGGAATTGAATTTATTAAAATAGGCGTCTCTGCATCTTCTGATATTCCTGATGCAGCTATAGCTCTATGTTCAAAAAAAATTGATGCAGTATTGCAGGTTATGGATAATTTAACTGATGTTTCTTTCGGTAAAATAAGCGAGGTATGCCAAAAACATAAAGTTCCTTTGTTCGGTTTTTCTTCAAGTAATGTTGAAGACGGAGCTATACTTGCTTTATCAAGAGATTTTTTCACAGGCGGCCTTGAAGCAGGAATTATTGCAGCAGAAATTATTAATGGTAAAAATCCCAACGACATTGCTTTTAAACCGGTTCTAAAAAGTTATCTTGCGGTTAATCCTGAAACGGCAAAATTTTATGGAATTAAAATTCCTGATAAAATAATGAAAAAAGCAATTAAAATTATTGTTAAAAATTAAAAAAAATTATATAACTATTATAAATAAATATTAAATCAAATGGAAATAACAAAAAATATTCAGAATAATATTATTGAAATAATGGTTGAAGGAAGGTTGGATGCATATTGGTCAGAACATTTATCGCGTGAATTATCTGAAATATTAAGAACAGGCGCAGATAAAATTTATCTCAATATGAGTAAAATAAATTATATAAGTTCAGCAGGAGTCCGGATACTGATTCAATACTCAAAAAAAATCAAGGAATTAAACGGTGAATTTTCAATTACTGAACCTTCCGAACCTGTAAAATCTGTTCTTGAAATGACAGGTCTTGATTCAATTATTTTTAATCCAGGCAATCCAGAAAAAAAATTT
>JAGOBX010000008.1 GCA_017999075.1 Candidatus Babelota bacterium
ATAATATTAAAAAATATCAGCGGATTATACTCAGCTACATATGCCTCAATATATTTAATTAATCAGAAGAATAAACTAAATTATTTTAAAGGGTTAAATGCAGGAATAATAAATATTAAAAAAAATGTTATATTTAAAATGTTCATCAAAAAAAAACCGGAGTTAACAGATTATTCAGAAATTTTTGAAAAAAATGAGATTGATTTAACAATAAAAAAAAACCTTACTCCGTTTCATTTACTGGTTGCGCCAATGTTTATTAAAGAAAAAAATATCGGTGTTATTATATTATATAAAAAACACGAATTCACTTTACAGCAATTTTTATCGATTCAAATAATAAATTCTTTTCTCAGTCAATATTTTTTTTACAATAAACCTGTTTTAGAAAATCAAAATTATTATGAAAATGATTATTCCGAAGAAATAATTCATAAAAGTCCTGCAATGTCTAAAATAATACAAATAGCAAAAAAAGCAGCAGCAACAGATTCAACCATATTGATTACAGGAGAAAGCGGCACAGGAAAAGAAGTACTTGCAAAATTCATTCATACTAACAGCCTTAGAAAACGGAACAGATTTGTGCCTGTATCATGCATTACGATCGCTCACGGACTCATTGAAAGCGAATTGTTCGGAAGCAAAAAAGGCGCTTTTACAGGAGCAGTATCAGATAAGAAAGGAAAATTCATGATTGCAGATAGCGGCACTCTGTTTTTAGATGAAATTTCAGAAATAACCACGGACGTTCAGGTAAAGCTGCTTCGAGTAATACAGGAAAAAACAATTTCTCCACTGGGCGATGAGAAAGATTATCCGGTGGATGTAAGAATAATAGCAGCCACAAACAAAAATCTTGAGATATTGATAGAATCAAATTTATTCAGAGAAGATTTGTATTTCAGATTAAACGTAGTTAACATAACTCTCCCTCCTTTACGTGAAAGAAAAGAAGATATTCCTGATTTAATCCATTATTTTGAAAAGCAATATAATCTAATGTTCGGCAAGCAAACAGAATTTAGTCAAAGCGCTATCGAAAAAATTTCAAACAATTATTGGAGAGGCAATATTCGCGAACTTGAAAATTTCGTTGAACGTACAATTCTGCTGGCTGATTCAAATAAAATAAAACATACTGACTTTAATTTAACCACCAAATCAGTTTCACGTGCAGTAAAAGACTTTTCAAATAAAAATATGACACTTTCCGAAGCAGAAAAAATTTTTAAAAAAAATTTTTTGTTCTCAAAACTTGAATCAAACAGATGGAACGTTACCAGCACCGCAAAACAGCTTGATATACAGAGAACTTATTTAAGCAGATTAATAAAAGAATTTTCTTTAAAAACAGAGAGATAAATAATTTATGTGTGATTGAATTGATTTTTTTTTATGGAGTTATATAATCAGTTACAGTAATATAATAACAGACAAAAATAACTATAAATTACAGAATATAAAATTATTTTTATTTTTTATCATATATTTTTTGAAGGAGTTTTATAAATGAGTATACATATTGGGGCAAAACCAGGAGAAATATCAGATTTTGTTTTAATGCCGGGAGATCCTCTCCGAGCAAAACTTATATCTGAAACATTATTTGAAAATTCTGTTTGTGTAAATCAGGTAAGAGGAATGTATGGTTTTACCGGTTATTATAAAGGAAGGAGGGTATCTGTTCAGGGATCAGGTATGGGAATGCCTTCAATGACAATTTATTCAACTGAATTAGTAAAAGATTACGGAGTTAAAACTATAATCAGAATCGGAACATGCGGATGCATTCAGGAAGACATAAAAGTAAGAGACATAATAATGGCTACTGCAGCTTCAACGGATTCAAACATAAACAACCTTAAATTTGAAAATAAAAATTTTGCTCCTGCTGCTTCTTTTGAACTTTTAAATAAATGTTATAATATCGCAAAAGCCGAAAATATAAGTATAAAGGCCGGAACTGTTCTTACATCAGACATTTTTTACGAAGATGACAGAATGTTCTGGAAACTATGGGCTTCCTACGGAATAACAGCAGTTGAAATGGAAACTGCCGCATTATATACAGTAGCTGCAAAATATAAAATAAACGCGTTGTCAATATTGACAGTAAGTGATAACATAATAACCGGAGAAGCAACTTCTTCTGAAGAGCGTCAAAACAAATTTTTAGGAATGGCTGAATTAGCCTTAAAATTATCTTTATAAAAAAATTCAAATTATGCAAACTGTAAATATAAAATTCTTTTATTCAAAACTTCACAAACAAAATGAAGTTGATACCATTAAAAACACGATTTTATCGTTTTTATCAAACTATTTCAAAATTTCGGATGAACAGAGCAATGTAACAATTATATCCGTATTGACAGGAGGAGTTGAACAGGATGTAATAAAATTTTTATCTGAAACAGAATTAATTCCTGTTATAATTGTTTACCATAACTCAGCCAACTCATTACCTGCAGTTCTTGAAATCACCACATATCTGAAAGAATTAAACCGTAAGGTAATCCCTATTCATTACGAAAATACAAGATTATTAAATAAAATAGTTTCTGTATCTTCAGCTGTAAATTCTCTAAAAAATTCAAATATCGGAATAATAGGAACTCCTTCGGATTGGCTTATAGCAAGCACTGTTTCAGAAGATTATTTTAACAAAACAATAAAAAAATTAGTTACTATACAATTGTCTGAAATCTTTCAATTATTCGAACAAACCGACATTAAAGATACAGAAAAAGTATACGAAAAATTCAGCAGATTCGAATCTTATGTTGATAAAACAGAATTATTGAAATCATTAAAAATGTATGTTGTATTAAAAAAAATAATAGAAAAATATAATCTAAATTGTTTCAGCATACGGTGTTTCGATGTACTCGAAAAATATAGAACTACAAGTTGTCTTGCTTTAAGTTTACTTAACAGCGAAGGCATTATATCAGGATGCGAAGGAGATATGCAATCATTGATGACTATGTATATTACAAAACTTCTAACAGGAAAAATTCCGTTTATGGCAAATCCTTCTGCCGCTGATTTTATTGAAAACAAACTAACTTTAGCTCATTGCACCTGCGCAATCGAACTTTTAAATCATAAACTTCTGAAAATCAACACGCATTTCGAATCAAATCTCGGGACAGCGGTTCAAGGCAGTCTTAAACAAGGGATATATACTCTGGTAAAATTCGGCGGAAAAAATATGCATAGAAGCTTTATATCCAGGGCCCGTACAATTGAGCATGAATGGTCAGGAAAGTTATGCAGAACTCAAACTGTTCTGTCTATAGACGAAGATTTAAAAAAATACATTTCAAATCCTATTGGAAACCATATGGTATTATTGGAAGACGATTGCACGGATATATTGAAATTATGGTATGAATTATTCATTGATACTATTTGATTTTAGGGTTTATTGTTTCACAAAAAAATGAAAAAAATTATAGATCATTCCAAAATAACATTGCTGTTTGATATAAAAAACGTAGCGCGTTTAATATTACAAAATATTTTAAATGAATGCAATTGTGATAAAGGAATGCTGCTTTTTTTAAATATAAAAAAAAACACCTATAACATAATCGAATATTCCGGGTTTTCAGCAAAACAATTTTATGATTTAAAAATTGATTTGAGTTTTCTGGATAAAACCCCTGTTCAGGAAGAATTTACAAAATCTCATAAAAACAAGATTTTTGAAACAATATCCAAAAACATGATCAATGATCTTGAAAAAATATTAATATTCCCGATAAATTTCAATTCAGGAAGGCGTCTTGGTTTTTTAATATTATTAGCTGATGGTAAAAAAAAATTAAATAATGATATTACCGAAATATGCCGTAACCATATTCAAATTTTAGTAAACAACATCAATTCTGATTCTGTTGATAAAATAGGCGAATTTGATATGTTTGATTCTACGACTCAACTGTACAACCAGGATTTTCTATACGAAAATTTATACAGAAAAATTATTGAATCAGAACGGACAAATTCGAAATTTTCACTGGCGTTAATTGAAATCAAAAATTTTAATGAAATACTTTCAAACAAACAGAACTTAAGCAATGTAATATTAAAAAGTTTAAGCGGATTCCTAAAAAAAAATTTGAGAAAAATTGATATTCTGGCAATGTTGTATAACGCAATTATTTCGATAATATTCGCTGATATGGATCATGATAAAACATTAAAAAAATTAGAAGAACTGAAAATCAAACTTTCATCTGTTAATTTAACAGACGAAAATAATAACCCTCTTCCAAAAATCGAAATGATTTACGGTATAGCCGAATATCCTGATTCGGGAAAAAATTGTGAAATGCTTATAAGAAGCGCTATTAAATCGATAGTATAATTTTTCACTATATAAAACTTTTAATTTAATCGGACCGGGAGGAAACAAAATTATGGGTATTCCAACAATGATGGCAGGTTCAATACGCAACATTTTGTTAGGCGCTATTGAAGTTAAACGGGATGAATTCAAATCCGGAAAATCTATTGATACAATTATTGAAGAACTTAAAAACGATGGTTTTTCAGAACACAATATTAAACGAATTGCAGTTGAAGTACAGGATAAACCTATACCCGATGATTTTGATTCAGACATAATAAAAGACAGTTATAATATAAAGGAAAACACTGTAAAACTTATTCTATGCGAAAGTTTAGGATTAAAAATTCAAGATGTTGTCAGGTTCAAAGGCCGCGACTGGGTAGTACAACAAATCAACGAATTCGGAAACGAATGTGAAATGCTTATAAAATTTTATGGATAAAAAAAAACCTTTGAATGATCAATATAAAATTATAGCGGTCTTACCTGCAAGATACGGTTCTACAAGGCTGCCCGGAAAGCCATTAATTAAAATCAACGGGAAACCTGTTATACAATATGTTTATGAAAACATATCAAATTCAAAAATGATTGACGAAGTAGTGGTTGCTACTGATGATTCAAGAATATTTGACGAAACACTTAAATTCGGCGGAAAAGCTGTTATGACTCCGTCAGAATGCAAATCCGGAACTGACCGCATTGTTTATACTATAAAAAATTGCGGGTTTAATAATTACGATATCATAGTAAATGTTCAGGGCGACGAACCTCTTTTAAAATGCAGTGATGTGGAATCAGTAATATTGCGTTTAATAAAAAATGATTCGGATATATCAACTCTTGCGATAAAATTCAAAAATATTTCCGATGTTAAAAACCCGAATCATGTTAAAGCTGTTTTAGATAAAAATTTCAATGCTTTGTATTTTTCCAGAAATGTAATACCTTATCCGCGAGATTCTGAAATAATTCCTGAAAATTATTATAAGCATATCGGTGTTTATGTTTTTAAAAAACATGTTCTTCTAAAATTCGAAACTTTACCGGATTCTATTCTCGAACACACTGAAAAACTCGAGCAGTTAAGACTTCTTGAAAGCGGTTATAAAATAAGCGTTGCTGTTACTGAAAACGAAACTATAGGAATAGACACACCTGAAGACGTAGAAAAATTTAATTTTTTAATTAATTCACAAAATAAAAAACAGTATGATTTATAACAAAATCTGCGGTATATTCGGAAATCCTGTAAGTCACTCGCTTTCCCCTTTGATTCATAATCATTTATTTAATAAATACAATTATAATTATGAATACGAAGCATTTGAAATATATGATATTGAAACAGCAGTAAAACTTATAAGGACAGAAAAAATGCGGGGCGTAAGCATTACAATACCTTTCAAAGTTAAAGTAATAAAATATTTGGATGAAATAACTGATTTATCGAAAAAAATAGGCGCAGTAAATACAATAATTAATGAAAATGGAAAACTTATAGGAGATAATACCGACGCTTACGGAGTATCTCAGACATTTAAAAAAAGAAACATATTTCTATCAGGAAAAAATATAGTTATACTCGGAATAGGCGGCGCTGCTAAATCAGTTGTATATTCCATATTAAATGATTTCGATATAAATTCTTTAAAACTTATTGCAAGGAACAATGATAAATTAATAGATTTTTCCAAAGAAATTTTGGATAAAACCGGGTTTAACAATATTACTTGCATGAATTTCGAAAATGAAACATATAGTGTTGAAATGGAGGATGATATTATTATAAACGCATCTTCGGCAGGCATGACCCCAAACATTAACGAATCTTTAATTAACGAAAAAAAATCTTATTACAATAATGAAAAAATTTTTTTCGATGTTATTTATAATCCTGAAAAAACACTGATGCTGAAAACCGCAGAATCAAAAGGCTCTCAAATCATTAATGGAATGGACATGTTTATTTATCAGGCTATGCGTCAGCACATTTTATGGACAGGAAACAATAAAATAAAATACGAAGATATTTCAAGTATCTTATTTTAAAATTAAAATATAACCTTTTTTAAAAACTGATATTTTATATAAAACGCGATTTTCTAATTTCAGCAATAATATCTTTTATCTGCTGAAACTCAAATGGCTTCTGAATAAACGAATACGCTCCGGTCTGTTTTATATTTTCTATCTCAAGTCCTATCTGCCCTGAAATAAAAACTATAGGAATTGATTTTATTTTTTTGATTTCTCTGAATATTTCTTCTCCTTTCATATCTGGAAGCAGCATATCAAGAAATATCAGATCAAAATCATTTTTCAAAACTAATTTTACAGCCTGTTTGCCTCTTTCACAAACAATAGTATCACAATTATTTATTTGCAATATTTTCTTCATTGACCTTAAAAATTCAGGTTCATCATCAACAATCAAAACTTTCAAAGGAATTTCATCATTTATTATCTGTTCATTGTTATTTTTTTCATTATCAAAACTATGCTGAATATTCGAATATCCCGCAGGTAAAACTATTACAAACTTAGTTCCTTCTCCTTCTGTGCTTTCAGCATAAATTCTACCGGAATGATTTTCTATTATCATAAAAGTAACTGAAAGCCCTAATCCTGTACCTTTAATATTCAAATTATCTTTAGCAAATGCTCCTTTTGTAGTAAAAAACGGGGTAAATATTTTTAATTTGGTTTCGTCATCCATTCCAATTCCTGTATCGCTTATTGAAATATAAACCTCTTCTTCTTTTAAATAAGTCTTAATTGTTATTAATCCTTTTCCTTTAGGCAAAATAGCATGACGCGCATTTATTATTAAATTCAGGAAAACCTGTTCAATCTGTCCTGGATCAACATATATTTTTTCAGAATTCGAATAATCAGTCAAAACAGTTATATTTTCAAGTTCCAACTGTTGTTTCTGAAGTTTTATAACCGAATCTATTATATCTTCAATTTTAATTAATTCTTTTTTAGGAGGAACAGGTTTAGCAAAACTCATCATATACTCAACAATTTTTTTCCCACGTAAAATTGCGTTTTCAATTGCTTTCAGCGATCCTTTCGAATCATCCGACAACTTATTATTATCCTCCATAACAATAAGTTTAGCGCTTGTGTAAGCAATTGCCAAAATATTATTAAATTCATGAGCAATACCTGCAGCAAGCTGACCTATAGCGGATAATTTTTCCGAATGTATCAATTGTTCCTGAAGTTTTATTCTTTCATTTTCCAGCCTTTTCAATTCTGTTATATCCGTTGATATTCCGCATAATCCGTAAACTTCTCCTGATTCATTTTTAAGAGGAATTTTTATTACCCAATAAGTGCGGGGGGTGTTTTCAGGAGAAGACAAATTGGTTTCTTCTCTAATAATTTTATCTCCGCATTCAATTACAGGTTTATCACTTTTCAATATTTCTTCAACCGAACTTTTATCAAAAAAATCATCGTCTTTTTTCCCTACAATATCACAAAGCGTTTTACCGAAAAGCTCACATACTTTTTTATTGGCATACGTATAGCGATAATTTCTATCTTTAACAAAAATATAAGATTCAACATTATTTAGAACATCGTTAAGAAAATCCTGATTTTCTTTCAATTTTTTTTCCGAAAAATTTCTTTTTTCCTGATCTGATAAAAGCAATCCGAGAAAAACAGTGCCTAAAGGATAAAGAATCATTACAGGCAATGAAATATTTTTCAATACGCTAAATGCAATTTCTTTAGGCAGAGTCAGCATCCAAAGCAGCATAAAAATATGAGTAATTATCCCTAAAAAATAAAAATGATAATACTTAAGTTCAGATACATTTTTTTTTAAATTTCTAAATATTATTCCTGTTGCCGCTGAAGTAAAAATAACGCATATTCCAGTAAATACTCCGCTTCCGCCTATATGCCATCTATAAATTGAAGTCATTATTGCAGCTATTCCGGCAGGAATTATTCCACCAAATAATCCAGCCATACTTAATACAATAGAACGTCCGTCAAAAATAACTCCTTTGCTGAAATTAATCGGAGTTATCATTCCTATAACAGCAATACTGCCGAATATTATCCCTGATAAAATTCTACTTGTATTTCCAGTCTTTTTGCCTTTATTAATAATAAAACCATAAAGAATGCTTAATGCCAATAGCAATGCTATATTTCTGACATATTCTAAAAACATTTCAATCCTCGAAACTTGCTTTTCATTTTTTTAATTTACATGCTCAATACAGAAGAGAATTAATGCATTGTCAATATGACGTTTATTCTATTATAGGATTCCTATTAAATTTTTTCAAGAAAAAATTCTTATATTTTTCAATTTTTAATTCTAATAAAACTGATTGTCTAAGTATTTTAAATGCGTATGCGCAAACCAGCTCATCATCATTTGAATAAAAAATATTTTCAATTTCAGTTATATAGCTGCCTGATATATTAAACGAACTTAATATTCTCAACAAATATCTCAGTTCATACTTATCCGCATTATTTATTTTTTCAAAAATAAAAGGAATTACAATTTCAGAATCCATTTTTTGAACGGATTCAACTGCTGAAAATCTTAAATAAAAATATGAATCGGACAAATGCGAAAACAACAAATCTAATAATCCAGTATCCTGTTCTGAATTCGTATCCGATAATTTACCTAATGATACAATAGCTGACTTTTTTACCATATTGTTTGTATCGTAAGTAAGGTGTTTCAATTTATTTATTATATTGGAATCAGTAAATTTAATTTTACCTAATGCCATAGCCGCTACATTTCTTAATTGAACATGTTTGCTATCCAGAAGCCCTGAAATTTTTTCAACTGCTGAAGTGTCTCCGATATCTCCGAGAACTTCAACTATTATAAGGTTTCCTGTGGTTAAAGTATCAGAAATATAATCTGTAAGAAACTTTACTGCAGGTTTTCCGATTTGAACAAGAAGGCTGCGTATTTCCCATAATGTCCTGCTGTTTACAGTGTCGAGATGATTCAGCATATATTCTATTGATCTGGTGTCGCCTGCTAAAATACCTTTGGCCCAACCTGAAAATTTATTATTTGACAGATGAGGATTTACAAAATAACTAATAATCTCATTGTAATCATCCGCATTGTATTCTTCTGAATATAACTGAGAAGGCGAAACAGCGGCACAAAAAAAAATTAAAAAAACAAACAGTTTATTTATCATAATAAATTCCGTATTTCCCTAAAACCTTCAAATCAGAATTTTTCGAATTAAGATACCTGTCATTCCCTGATTTATCAAAAAATACGGCTATACTTCCGAATTCACGCAGTACAAAATATTCGCCGAATCCTAAATTTTTCGAAATCGAATAGTAGCCGTCATCTCCCGATTCATCCACAAAAATTCCTATTGCAGTTGTTATTGCTCCGCCATTCCCGAGATGTCTCTGATTATAAATATCATCGCCGGATTTATCATATAATAATCCAAACGACACATCGTGACCGCAGCCTTGACCTACTTCCCAATTATTATATTCATCATTGCCTGAAAAATCCATAAGACAGCTTATGCCAAGATGAATTCCGGAACCTTGAGAATATCTGTGAGCAACATATTTATCATCGCCGGAATAATCTATAAGACATCCTATTCCCATCCAATAAGAAGCAGCCTGACCGTAAACATCAGATTTATATAAATCATTTCCTTCGTAATCTATAAGCATTCCCAGTCCACCAGGAACATATGGGCGGATGCCATATCCACAACCCTGGCTCATTGTTATTGAATTAGTATAATATCTTATAGAATCAATAATTCTGTTGCCGCTTAAATAAAAGTCGCTGCCTTTATAATCAATTAATATCCCGTATCCTTTAACCGAACCAAATCCCTCACAATATGCTCCGCCGTTATAAACATCATTCCCGTTCATATCATCAAGTATAGAAACTCCAAACAATGCAGCGCCAATTCCATAAAGTTCACTCTGATAATTATCATTTCCGGATATATCGCTTATCACACTAATTCCAAAATATGACGAAGCCACAGAATTATTTTTTCCGAAATACCTGTCTTCACCTGAATTATCAAACAAACAGGATATTCCGAAAACAGTTGAACCAAGATCAAAATAAGTATCTGAAATATAGTTGTCATTCCCTGAAAAATCTATATAAACAGAAATCAATTTTTTTTCATCAGATGAAGCTATTTTATTTTTGTAAAAATCGTCGCCTCCTAAATCAAGCAATATAAAACAATCTGAATTAGCATGATAATTATCGGAAGTTCCGGCAATTATTATTTTCCCTAATCTCGTATTTTTTTCAAATAAAATATCTTTTTCAATCAATTTTTTATCAATTCCAGAAAAATCATATTTTCTTATTTTTTCAGATATTATAACAATTTTATACGATATTTTTTTTAAGTCAGTCAAATCAATTTTATCAAGAATTTTTTTTAATTTCATATTGTCTTTATCATTATCGTCTGAACTTTTAAGTTCTTCACGCATATTCATTTTTAACGATTTTCCCGTATTTGAAAAATTATTCAATATATTTTCTTTTAAAAAAGAAAATTCGGTATCCGCCAAACTTTTTTTAAATTTTTCAAAACACTCTGCGTATTTAACAGAATATCTGTAAATTTCATTTAAATCATTCTTTAATGTTTCGGGAAAATAATCAGGCAAATCTATCTCGGCTGCCGCCTCTGTAAATTCACCGTATTTTTCTTCAACCGGTATTTTATCCAATAAAAATACATTATATAATTTTTCAGATATACTCCCTGAATTAATCAGGCTATCGGATATAATGTTAAAACATTCTGGCGTTTCAATAGTATTTTGAAATAATTTCGTAAATACCGGCAATTCAATAGTATCGGGATTTTGTCTGTAACTCAAATTAAAATCATTTTCTTTCAGCATCATATAATCAAGGACACCATTTATATTATCAGGATTTGAAAAAAAATTTCCAGAAACAGTATTTATACTATTTTTTTTCTCTTCGATTTTAGTTAAAGGAATCATTTTTTCTTTTACTGTTTCATTTTTTACATTTTCACTATTTTCCTGTTCAACTGATTTTGAAAATGTGTCGTTAAAATTATTTAAAATTACCGAGTTGTTGTTCCCGGCAGAAATGCTTATATCAAAATTATTTTTTATAAATAAATTGTTTTTTATTACTGACCTGTAATCAAACCATAATTCCACAGCGTTTCCCGAATTGTTAAAAAAACAGTTTGAATCAACGGAAGTATTGCAATGCAGCATTTGTATACCGTCATCTTTGTTTGAAAAAATAGAATTGTTTTTGATTAACGCTTCAGAATTATAAATTTTAATTCCGTCTATTTCATTATTTTCGATTATATTATCAATAATCTGCCCGTTAAAAAATGAAGCATATATACCATAAGGTTTATTGGAAGATATTATATTTTTTCTTACAACCGCGTCTGAATTCGATAAATATACCGCATTTGCATACCAGTCTCCATTTGCTCCTCGAATAATTAATTTTTCTATTGTTCCAGAACCATATTTTAATAAAACAGGCTTTTCAAAATCTAAAGGTTCAATTATGACTTTTCCTTCTTCTTCCGCAGTTATGCTGACACCGTCTTTTAATTCTATATTGAGTTTATATGTTCCAGGCAATAAAAAAAGAGTATCTTCACTTTGCGCATATTTTATTTTATCGGTAGTGGTGGGAGAAATTTCTATTATTTGTCCGGCGCATAAATAACTGCAGGTTACAAAAAATACTGTTACAAAAAAAAACCACCTTTTAATAAAGGTGGTTTTAAAAAAAACTGAATCCATAATTATTTTTATCAGTTGCTGCTTAAACTGCTTAACTGAGATGAAAAATATTCTCCCTGACTGTTTAAAGTTGAAAGCTGCTGTTCCATTCGTGAAAATTGTTTTCTATATGTTTCTTCAACTCTTTCAAGACGTTCGGTCTGCCTGTCAATATTATCATTAATAGAATCTATAATTGATTGAAGCGCATTTTTCTCATTTGTAATCATTCCACTGTATCTTGTTATCGGATTAAGATACGCATTAATTTTATACGCTATACCGTTATCAGCAACTACTTTTGTTTCTGTAGGAGTTGAAGTCTTATATCCGAACAGCAATTGAACCTGATCAGAATTCGCATCAATAGCAGCCTGAAGTTTATTTTCATCAATTACAAGATGATTAGCGTCTGTGGTACCGTATTTTCCTAATGAAATTCCTATTTCGCTTAACATTGAATATTGCCCTGCATTTCTTAATTCAGAATATGCCTGCATTGTTTGCGTGTTCATATTAAAACTTATATCTGTAACTAAAAAATTACCGGCTAACGGCCCTCTTGACGATGTATCACTGTCTGATTCGGAAGATAACGTGCTTACTGTGGAAAGTTTTGTCTGTTCTTTGATAAAATCCTGAACATCATTATATTTTTTCACAAAATCTTTTATTAAATTAGATATAGCGCTGGTATTCTTTTTTACAACTACAGTAGAATCCCCATCACTTAAAAAATTCACAGTAGTGCCGTTAACAGTGTAGCTGTTTCCAGTAGGATTTATGGTAACTCCATTCAGTTCAGCTGCAGTTGAAGTACCGCTTACAAAATTCGCATTATTCGCCGGAGCAGCAACAGCGCCTATATCAGCAGTAAGATTTAATGTATCTATAATTCCCAAATCATCTGATCCGCCACCGTCAACATCTGTAGTTATATCAATAAAATAATCTCCTGCTTCATTTGCTGTTAATACAAATTTTCCGTTAACAGATGAATCTTCGTCGTAAAATGCAGTTACTCCCACGCTAGCACGGTTTATTTTAGTAATAAAAGTATTTAGAGTATCTGTCGTATTAAATTCTATTTGTGAGGATTTTACTTCTGAGCCATCAGCTTTATTCCTCAAAACTATTTTAAATTTACCGTTCCCATTACTCAATAAAGGATCAACAAAATCTCCGTCATCACTTAATGCCTTTAAAGTTTTAGTTGAATTTTTAATAGTATTTGCTGCAATGTCCGCAGTTGATTTAGTAAACGCCTGCGTACCTAAAACTATGTTGGTAAACTTATATGTTCCTTCAGCAGCAGTACTGCTTGATGTTGCTGATAAAATAGAAGTATCGCTGATATTGGTGCTTTTTGCTGACCAAGAAGTAGCTGTTAATAATGTTTCTGAAGAACTTTTTAAAGCAAGAAGTTTGGTATTAAAATTTTCAAATGCAGTTTTCTGTTCCGCATATTTATCTCTGCGCGCTTCTAATTTAGTTATTGGAACTTTTTCTAATTCTATTAATTGGCTGATTATAGAATCAGTGTCTAATCCGCTTAATCCTCCGACTGAAATACCCATAATCATTCCCTCCCTGGTTTTTCTTTCGCGTTTTTAAAAATAAAATATATACTATCTTATATTTATATCGGCAAAAACACAAAAAACTTTAATTATTTTTTACAATTTTTTATAATTCAGGGAATTTATAGGTAAGAGACAACCTATGTGTGTCTCCCAAAGAGCCGAATGGAGAAAATGCATAATCAAGCACAAACCTTGATACATAAAATCCTAATCCTGCGCTTACTCCGTCGCCAATATCGCTTTCAGAAGTATAACCGCATCTTAATGCAAGCATTTTATGAAATTTCCATTCTACTCCTGTGCTGAACGACCAGTCAGTATCACGCGCTTTTACAATATCAATGCCTGTTACAAGTTTATCCTGATAAAAAATATACGACATCCCAAACCTGAATGTTTGCGGAGGTTTAAAACTTTCCTGGACAAATTTTATGGATTTCCCTAAATTTTGCGCAGCAAAACCAAACATTAACTTTTCTATATTCGGAGTATATAAAATACCAAAATCAAAAATATACCCTGATGCGCTTTCATACTCATATTTTTCATCAATATATTTAAAATTAAGTCCTGTTATAACTTTTTCCGACAGTTTTCTGCCGTAAGTCAAAGCAAAAGCTTTATCAGAAGCTTCAGGATTTGAAATTCTATAACCACTTGCATTGTATCCTTCAATTTCTCCGTAATCAACATATATCAAACTTCCTGCCAAAGCTGATTTGTCTGTTAGAGGCTGCGCATATCCTATATATCCGTAATTTATATCTGCCAACCATTTATTATGCATCAAATTCGCTTCAGGTACACGTAAATTTATTACACCAGCAGGATTTCCGTATGTAGCGTTGATCCCATCTGCAATTGCTGTAAATGTGTTTCCCATACCTATAGCTCTGGCACCAACTCCAAGACGCAAAAATATTGCGCCTACAGTACCTGCATTATATTGAACTCCACGACAATAAACAGATACAGGAAATAAAATTGTCAATAAAATTAAAATTAATACTATTTTTTTTCTCATTTTTGAATATTATAAATTTTCTTTAAAAAAAAGCAAATATATTCTAAAATATATAAAAATTATTTAAATAATTATTTTATCACTAAAATCTTGCCTATTTTCTTTTCTTCTCCTTTTTCAAGCATATAAATATATACGCCGCTTGCAACAGATTGCCCATGATCGTTTTTCCCATCCCAAATAAATCTGTATTGATTCTGACCTGTAGTATTTTCAGATATTATCTGACCTGTAACTGTAAATATCCTTAACCTTGTTCCAGGCTGAACATTATCAAATATAACATTATTATGACCTATGCCTGAATTCGGCTTAAACGGGTTCGGATAAACTTTCACATTACCCAAACCAAGATTCAAACTTATATTTGCTCCGAAAACAGAATATATTGAAAAATGATTTATTCTTACAGAAACAAGTTTATTTATAGGATCATTAACGCTGTTAGTGACTATTTCCCATTGATTTGAATTTTCATTCAGCCAATAAAAATTCAAACTTGTTACAGGCATACCTTTAAATAAAGGAGAAATCGTACCGTCAACTATCAGATCATTGTCGTCATCAGGATAACTTATATACAACTGAATATAATTTGAATCAAAATTAGTAAGTTTTGTTCCATCGCTTTTTTCAAAATTAAATCCTTTTGTTGTTTCAACTAAATTTGTAATTGTTGATAACGGAACAAAATGTGTTAATTTTCTTATAGTTTCATTTGCCTGAGCTATTTGAGCTTTTATAGTTGAACTGAATGATAATGATTTTTCAAGTTTAACTTTCAAATTCGGATCAACATTCATAAAATACATATAAAATATTTCGTAAGGTATCACTATCATCGCATACGATTTTAAATAAGTTTCACTTACAAATGTAATAGGCGGGAATGGAGGCAACTTACTCTTTTTCATAAACAATTGAGTTTCAAATATTTTATTTTGAAAATTAATCGACACCTTTGTCATAGTATCAATGGCAGAATTAAGTTTAAATTCAGCTACTCCATTTGTAATAGCAACACTGGAATCAACAAAATTAAGTTTTGATGAATTCAATGTTACCGTATTCCCGTCAAAACAACTTATTATACTTCCTTCATAACTTATCAGATTAACAAATACAGAAGTTGTACCTGAATTAGTTTGTGTCCATACTTTAAGCTGAGGTATATTGTCAGTCGAATAAATTTTAGTAACAATAAGACTGCTTTGAGTCATATCGCTTTTATTTGTAGCATTATCTTCCATCTGAATATAATATACATAATTTTTTTCATATTGAGCTGTATCATCTGTAAAATTAGCCGATGTAGTAGAACCAAGATATATTGGCAACGCCTCATTTTCTGTTAATCTGAAAATATTATATTGTTTAAAATCATCTCCGTATAATTCGTCTGACATATCAGGTTTGGACCATTTGAACGTTATTATAGGTTTTTCAGAAATAGCGTCAATAACTTTAGTTATTGTTCCTGAGTCAACAACTGGCGGATTATCCAAATCGCAATAAACTGTTATTGTATCATAACTTACATTTGTATATTCATCTATTATTTTTACAATTAAAACATTTTCAGTTTTAACTAATAAATTATATGACAACTGTATTTCAGAGTTCCACTGATTATCATTTAAAATAACAGATGACTTATAATTATTATTTACATATATTGTCACCGTATTCCCGTTATCTGCCGAAGAACTTCCTTTAAGAAGCAGGGTAATAGAATTAGTATCATATTTTGAAACAGAACTTGTTATTGGATACAAAAATTTAATATTTACAGAATCATTATATTTTATAATAATTGTATCATAATCTGTTAATCCGTTAAATTTAGAAATAAGCTGCGCTGTCAAATAATTATTTCCTGAAGATAAATTAATGTCATTAAATTCAAATCCACCATTTTTAATCTGAATATTTTCTGAAGTTAAATAAATTCCGTTAACAAATAATTTCACCGTATCACCGGCAAAAGAATTATATGAAATACCGCTTATTTTAATTAAATTAACATTAGTACAGATGTTATCATTAGGATAGAAAATATCAACATCTACAAGTTTAATATAATTTACCATTATAGTGTCGAATTTTATTCTATTAAATTTATCTACAAGTTTTACTGCAACACTATCGCCAAGACCTGTAAGTTTAACTGTTCCGCTCCAGTTACCATTAATATTATTTAAAACATATTCAGATTGTTTAAACGAATTAACATAAAATTCTATTTTGTCGCCTGTATTAACATCATAAGAAGTTCCTGATATCATAATATATTCCGAACTTGTATCATGTAAATCTACAGGAGAAACAATTTCAATATAAGGATTATCAAAATAATTTATTGTAATATAATCCGTATCATATCTGCCGAACCGGTCTTTTACTAAAATACTGATGGTATTAGATTGCGATGATAAAAAAGCATTCAGCGTAAACGAACCGTCAATTGAATTTAAAACTGAACTTCCTGCTAAATTACCGTTAACATAAATATACGTTGTGTCGCCGTTTCCTGTGGATTTTGTAAATCCGGAAATATTAATTGAAGAATTATATGTATCATAATTTAATCCGGAATTTACAGGATTATTTATAACAACATCAAGTTCCGGATAATAATATATTATTATTGTATCAAAAGCAGTTCTGTTAAAATTATCGGTTAACTGCAATACAATTGTATTAAATCCTGAATTTATTTTTATATTATTAATTAACCAATTATCCGAATATCTGTTATTTATAACATCTTTTGAATCAGAATATAAAATTCCATTCAAATAAATAACTGCAAAATCATTTTCTCTAACAGAAACAGTTGTTCCTGATATGGCTATAGTAGAAACATTGGTTTCATAATAATTATCCTGAACCGGCGAAGTTATTGAAACAACAGGTAAATCCAAATAATTCAGAGTAATCGTATCGTAATCTATTCTTCCAAACTTATCTGTAAGGGCAACATTAATTTTATCGTTTAACCCAGATATATTGCATGTTAATGACCAGTTTTCATTATATGAATTTAAATTAACAAAATTTTGTTTTATGCCGTTAACAAATAATTCTATCGTATCATTCCCGTTAATATTCAACGATGTACCTGAAATAATTATGTTTGTCAAACAAGTATCTGTATTATCTTCAGGCATAATTATTTTCACATCTATATCAGGCAGATAATAAATTACAATAGTGTCATACGAACAATTTGCCACTTTAGGTTTCAGCTGGAGCAGCAATATATTTTTCCCTGGCTCCAATTTTCCATTCAATATACCTGACCATTCTGTATCACTCGACAAAATAAATTTCGTCAGAAAAACAGAATCAGAATTTATTGTATCCGATTCGTTATTCATTCTATAAACAAAAATAGAATCTCCAGTTACAGAATTAAATGAGGTTCCGCTAAACATTATTGAATTTGAAAATGTATCAATAACATTATCGCACGGCGACTTTATTGAAATTATAGAATATCCTAGATATTTAATTATCGACGTATTATATCTTGAAACACCGAATTTATCAGTAAATTTTACAACTATGCTGTCTCCGGCTCCTGCTAAACTTACTGTGCCTGACCAGGTTCCGTTCATTGAATTTATATTCGAAACAGAGCATAAGGATAATGTATCTCCATTGTAATACCTGATAAATATTTCTATTGTATCTCCATTATTTGAATTATAACTTGTTCCTGAAACATTAATCATTTGAACTGCCGTCTCATAATTATCAACAGGCTCGATTATTGACACAGAAGGATTATCAAAATAATGAACTGTTAAACTGTATGTGTCGAATCTGTTTAACCCGAACCTGTCGTTTATTACTGCATAAACAGTATTTTGCTGAGAAGTCAAACTTGCCGTACCGCTGAATACATTTGATACACCGGTTAAAACCTCGGTATAATTCAAAACATTTCCTGTATAAATTTTTATAATATCTCCTGCACCTGCATTTGATAATGTTCCTGAAATATTTATGATTTTAACATTAGTATCGTAACCTCCGAATTGAATAAATTCGATAGGATTTGTAACTGCAATACTTACTCCGCCATAATAATTTACAATAATAGTATCATAAATTATTCTGCCGAATCTATCAGTTAATTTAGCAACTATTGAATCACCAAAATTTGACAGCACAACAGTTTCAGCCCATATTCCATTCAAATCAGTTAAATTAAATTTTGACTGATAAACTCCATTCACAAATAATTCTACTGTATCTCCTATTCTTGTAAATTCTGTTGTTCCGGAAATAATTATGTTTTTAAAAGAAGTATCATAATTTGACAATGGACTTGTTATAGCTAATTTCGGATATTTGTAAAAGTTAACCTGAACCGTGTCGTAACTTGTTTGTCCGTATCTATCAATAAATTTCACTATAACACTGTCAGCATAATTTGATATAGAAACAGCTCCTGTCCATATACCATTCATTCCGATATTAACAACATTAGTCATAATTTGAGGAACAAATAGATTGTTTACATACAACATCACAGTATCGCCAGTATGATTATATTTAGTGGTTCCTGAAATTTGAACTATACTTGCATCAGTATCAATAATAACAGTTTTAGATGGAGAAGTTATAGCTAATGTTGGATTACCAAAATAATTTACAGTAACCCGCGAATATTTGAATTTTCCATCATAAAACCCCTGACCTGAGTAAATATATGCTACAACATTATTTACAGTTGTATCAAATGAATATGTAAATGGTCCTAACTTTACATTTGCGATATGAGTTAAATTAATATAGGTATCAAATGATCCGCTATCAGAAGATAGAATATATGATGCCGTATCTTTACCATTTACAGTTAAATAAATAATATCTCCTGACCTGGTATTATACGTAGTTCCGCGAATTTGTATTCCGGTTATATAAGTATCACTATTATTCACTGGATATGCAATCTGTATAGATACATTTCCTGAATCAAAATATTGTAACGTAATAGTATCATAAGCTATTCTTCCAAAACCATCTGTCAACTTAATTGTTAATTTATTATTTCCGTCAAGTAATGGAACTAAATCACATTCCCAATTCCCGTTGCGGTTTAATAAAATATAAGTATCCGGTACTATCTGATAATATCCATTTACAAATACTTCTATGGTATCTCCCTGTCTTGAATTATTTGAAGTCCCTGATAAAGTGATTATTCTTATATATGTATCATAATCAATTGAATCTGATGTTGTCGGATATTTTATTTTCACAGACAAATCAGGATAATAATTTACAGTTATTGTATCATATGCAATTGAATTAAAGCTATTGATGAGTTTCGCGGTTATAACGTTTATTGTATCATTTAAATTAATTTGAATGGAAAAATTATCTTTAAATTTTGTTATTGAATATTTAGTATCATTCAATATTCCATTAATAAAAATTTCTACTGTGTCATTTGATACAGCATTAAACGTTGTTCCGGAAATAATTATATTTTTAACAAATGTATCATATAAATTTATTGGGGTGGTGATTCTAATAGATGGTATTCCTATATAATTTATTACCACTGAACAATTACTCGTCCTGCCAAATTTATCAGTTATAACCACGAATACTGTATCATTGTAACTGTTTAAATTAATTCCATTAAAGCTCCATGAGCCGGAATCAGAAATAATGTTAGTAGTTCCTTGCTTATATGGATGACCTATTTGTTCAACATATAATTCTACCGTATCTCCTGATCTTGTAAAACCTGTAAAACCTCGAATAGTAATTAAAGAATTATTAGTGTCACATTCAGTACTAGTAGGATAACTTATATAAATCAGCGGAGACGATAGGTAATTTATTGTAACCGTATCATAATAATTTCTCCCAAATTGATCTGTCAACTTAACCACTACGGAATCATAATAACCATTCAAACTCACACTTCCAGACCAATTTGAATTCAAAGAAGTCATATTTATTGAATTGACTAGTATATTATTTACAAACAACTGAATAGTATCATTTTTCTGAACATTTAGACTTGTTCCAGATATTGTTAAATAATTTATTGAAGTATCATACAATGTTACAGCAGGGTCGGTAATTTCAATAACAGGCATATCAAAATAACTTATCACTGTAGTATCTTGAGAAGAAAGTAAATTAGGCATTATAGGATTAATAACAACTTTTATTATATCATTATATCCAGTCAAAACTGCACTTCCTATAAACGTACCGTTATTTGTATTTAATGTATAAACCGACTGCAACATTTCATTTATATATATTGCCACTGTATCTCCGATAAACGATTTATTAGTAGTTCCTGATATAAAAATAGTTTTTGTTTTTGTGTCACTATTATTTAACGGTGAAACAACTTTCACTATTGATTGATAATAATAATTCACTGTTATTGTATCATAATATGTTCTTCCGAACTGATCCGTAACTTTCGCTGTTATGCTGTCTTCCTGCGCTGTTATATGCGCTGTCCCTGTCCACGTTCCGTTCATGCCTGTTATTAC
>JAGOBX010000351.1 GCA_017999075.1 Candidatus Babelota bacterium
TTACAAGTCAATAAAAATAATATAAAAGAAAATAAAACAAGATATCTGCCCATTATTTAAATTATACCACATTATTTTAAAATTTGCAAATTAAGTTTTTTAATTTTAAAAATTTTACATTTTTTTAATTTGATTTTTTTCAATGATTATTTTAAGATTACTAAAATTTATCGTTTATTTTATTAATTTTTTTTATTTCAAAATTCATTTTTTATATAAATATAATTTATGGAATTGGTTCTAAAATATAGCTATATATTTAATACTCCCATAAATTATCTTACAAATTATCAAAAATTAGTGGTAGGATTATTATAATATGTCTTTACTCAATTCTGAAAATAATAACTGCATACTGAATTATTTTAATGAAAACCATTTTTTTAAAAATTTTTTTGTAAATTCACCTTACAGCATGTGGATATCAAATAATAACGGCGTAATGATAAAAGTGAACGATTCATTTAAAAAAATGTGGAATACAAATGAAAGTGAAGTTATAGAAAAATATTGTCTTTTCACAGACAAATTATTAAGTCAGATGGGGATTACAGATAAACTTAAAGAAGTTTTTGAAAAAGGAAAAACAGTACATTTTTTTCTTGTTAAATACGATCCTGCGAAATTAGGAAATGTTGATATGCCATATAGTTCGGCTAGAATGATAGATGTTGCAGTAAACCCTATTTATACCGGAGACAATATAATTTCAGGAGCGCTTATTCAGCATTTTGATTTAACCAACAATTTCGATTTTTTATTTGAAAACTCAATAGACGCTATTATACATACTGACAAAAACGGAATAATAACAAATGCCAACAATGCTGCGGAAATTCTGTTTGGATGGAAAAAATCAGAACTTATAGGTTCTGATTTTTCGATTATTTATGCTCCTGAAAAATCATATAAATACGTAAAAAAATTCAAAGAATGGCTCGAAAATAATAAAAGCGAATACAATGAAGTAGAAATAATAACTAAAAACAGAAAAATAAAATACTGCGAACTTTCACCTATTGCTGTCAATATAAACGAAAACGTAATAATACAGATGATATTTAAAGATATCACAAAGCGTAAACAGGATGAAAAGGAATTTAAAGAACTTGCATCACTGAACAGTCAAATAATTGAAAACGCTCAGGATGGCATAATTGTTTATGATTTAAATTTGAAATATATTATATGGAACTCCTTTATGGAAAAATTGTCAGGTAAAAAAAAGGAGGAGGTTATCGGAAAATATCCTCATGAAGTTTTTCCGTTTCTTAAAGAAGAGGGAGTTATTGATCTTCTCAATAGTATTCTGGCAGGAGGACAGCCGGATCTTATTGAATTTTCTATAACGCCCCATGGTGCAAATAAAATCGATTGGGTGTGGGATTTAAGTTCTCCTTTAAAAAATGAAAAAGGCGAGATAATAGGAATATTAGGTATAGTTCGAAAAATTACCGAATACAAAATAATTCAGGAACAATTAATTCATTCTGAAAAATTGTCAGCAGTAGGTCATCTTGCTGCAGGGATAGCCCATGAGTTCAATAACATACTTGCAATAGCCCAGGGATATACTCAGCTTCTTATTAAAACATCAGAAAAAGTTCTTCCTGAAAAACAGCTCAATTCAATAAAAACGATTGAAAAAGTAATCAAACGCGGAAAAAATATTGTATCTCAAATGATGGAATTTTCCAAACCCAAATCTCCTCAAAAAGAATCAGCTAACATTGCCGACATACTTGAAAGAATAATTGAATTTCATAAAAACATATTTGAATCAGAACATATAACAATAGAAAAAAAATACAATACATCAAAAATGATATTAATTGATATTGGTCAAATGGAACAGGTTTTTTTAAATATAATTATAAATGCGCGTCATGCTTTAATACCTAAAAACGGAGGATGTATCAAGCTTGAAATATCTGAAAAAAATAACCATATTGATGTAATTATTTCCGATAACGGAATAGGAATGAATGAAGAAACCAAGAAAAAATTATTCACACCGTTCTTTACAACA
Organism: Candidatus Babelota bacterium; assembly: GCA_017999075.1. Lineage (GTDB taxonomy): Bacteria > JAGOBX01 > JAGOBX01 > JAGOBX01 > JAGOBX01 > JAGOBX01. Next base: position 2,030 of record JAGOBX010000351.1, read on the forward strand.
AAAGGAGCATATTCTCAAAATAATTATGGAATAAACGGTACAGGCCTCGGTTTATCAGTAACATATATGATAATTCAAAACCACGGAGGTAAAATTTTTGTTTCCAGCGAAGAAAATATAGGTACTTCTTTCACTATAAGCCTACCATTAGAAAAATCAACTCCATCCATTATAAATAAAAATGGGGTTGAAAAATACACGAATGATTTACAGGAAAAATCCCTTAAAATTTTACTGATTGATGATGAAACTCATATAATTGAAATAGTCCGGCAAATACTTGAAATGAATAATTGTGAAGTTATTATAAGCACAAACGGAAAAGAAAGTATTGAATATTTCAAAAATAATAATTTTGATGCTGTATTTCTTGATATATTGCTGCCTGATATGAACGGAATAGACGTGCTGAAAAAAATGAAAAAAATAAATAATAAAATTAATTTTATATTCCTATCAGGAAAACCTAATCTTGAAGTTGAAGAATTAAAAAAACTCGGCGCATTTGCAGTAATAGAAAAGCCTTTTGAATATACAGAAATATCACAAGTAATATCAAATATCAAAATCAAACAACAGACAAATTTATTTGATAGTCAGGCAAATTAATTTTTTATAATCAAATATAATTTTTTTCCATTATAAATGGCAAAATCAATTTTTCTTGATGACTTATCTACTGTTAAATTTAAATTCCACTTTTTTTTATTTTGGGTGCAGGAGTTTGTTCAATATATTTGTTGAATAACTTTGTAGCCGATTATTAGTTCTTTATTTATATCCAACAAATACGTTTTTTTACTAAAAAATTATTCTTAAGATAGAAAAAAAAAGCTCCTCCGCCTAAAAAAGGTTCGATATATGATTCAACAATTTTTGTTTCAAAATTTCAGACGGTAATTTATTGCTCAAATCCGATATAATTTGAGATTTTCCACCTGCCCATTTTAAAAAACCTGTTGACAAACAAAAAAAACATAGTAAAATGAATCTAAATGCTGATAAAATACAGTGTTTTAATGCTTTTTGATACCTCAAAAGCCCATTTAGCTCAGTTGGTAGAGCAGCTCATTCGTAATGAGCAGGCCGGTGGTTCGAATCCACTAATGGGCTCCACGGAAAAAACGATTAAATGTAGAGTTTTATATATAATTTGCATCCTGATTATTTAAAATCACAATAATGCCCATAAAATATTCAGAATATAATCCCGAAAACCGCTCAATAATATTTACAAGCAATTTTCGGGATGAGTAATTTCCAGAAGTTATTCATGAATATACATAAACACTTTTTCAGGAGTTAAAGGCAATGATGGAGCAGGTTTATCTTTTCTTATACAACGCAATGCGTTCAATATTGCAAAATATGCCCCTAATCCGTGTACAAACGGCGGTTCTCCTACAGCTTTTGAATTAGATACGGCAAATGGATTAAAAGAATTTTCAAGCAAAGTTATATTGAAATTTTTCGGACAAAACTTTATATCCGGAATTTTATAAGAATTTACCGCTGTAAGCACTTTACAATTTTTATCATATTTTATCTGTTCAATTGTTGCCCAGCCAATCCCCTGAATAACTGCGCCTTCAACCTGACCTTTATCAATTTCAATGCTTAAAGATTGACCGACATCATGAACAACATCAACTGATTCTATTTCGTAAGTTCCGCGAACACAATCAACAATAACTTCAGTAACAGATGTCCCGTAACTATAATAAGCAAACGGTCTGCCGCGTTCTTTTACCCTATCTATATAAATCGCAGGCGTAGCATAAAAAGAATGACAAGACAAATCAGTTCTGTCCATATAAGCGTCGGTAATAAGTTCTTCCCACTTATAATCAGTCTGAGCGCTTTTTATAAAAACTATTTCATTTCTTATTGAAATATCATCAGGGTTATCATGATTTAATTTTTTAGCTGCAAATTTTTTCAATCTGTTCAACAATTCTTCTCCTGCATTTTTTGCAGCCATTCCGTTAAGATCTGCTCCTGTGCTTGCAGACGTGGGAGAAGCATTTGGAATTCTTAAAGTATTGGTAGTATCAACTCTTACTTTTTCATTACTTATACAAAGTGTTTTTGCCACTATGCTTATTATTTTTGAATTTACTCCTTGTCCCATTTCTACAGCACCAGTGCTTACAGATACGCTGCCGTCAATATAAATATTGACAAGAGCGCTTGCCTGATTCAACGTAGTTTGGGCAAATGATATACCAAAACATACCGGTATTACAGCGATTCCTTTTTTTGTATCAGAATATTTTTTATTATATTCAGTTACTGATTTTATCCGTTTTTCTATGTTAACGTTTTGATCAAGCGCTTCCCAGCATTTTATAGCATTTGTAGTTTCAAGC
>JAGOBX010000352.1 GCA_017999075.1 Candidatus Babelota bacterium
ATATTATGCTCATTATTATAAAAGGAAATGCGTAATTTTCCAAAAAACCAGTCAATGCTGTTAATATATTTATTGTTGTGGAAGTTATTCCTAAAGATTGAAATATTTTTACAAATTTCGGTAGAACAAACATCAGTAAAAAAATTATACCGCCTGTTGCTACTGTAAATAAAACCGTAGGATATATCAGAATAGTTTTAAGTTTGTTTTTTAAAGTTTCTCTTCTTTCAATATAACTTGAAATGTTGTCTAAAACTTCAGGAAGTTTTCCACTGGATTCCCCTGATTTTATTGCAGCTACAAAAGTTGAAGAAAAAATATTCGGATAATTTGATAATGCCGAAGAAAATAACTGCCCATTTTCTATCTTAAAAATTATCTGTGAAATTACTGTTCTGAATTCTGTATCACTGAATTGTTTATTTATTAACTTCAAACTTTCTAATATCATTGATCCTGAATTCAGCATTACGGCAAGTTGCCATGTAAACAGCATTAAATTTTTGGGTTTTGTAGTTATTTCAGTAATCTTATTTTTTAAATTAACTGCGCTTAAATCCGTTACCTTTGATACGTATAATTGATTGGCAAATGCATATTCCGCTATTTTATTCTGATTCTCAAAAAAAAGTTCTTCCTCTTTTTTATGACCGGAATTATCTATAAAATGAATCCTGTACTTTTTCATTATTATACACCGTAAAGTACATTTAAGGCTTCATCCAAACTTGTTAATCCTGACGTGATTTTCAATAAAGCATCTTGTTTTAAAGTTTTCATCCCGCTGTTAACAGCTGCCTTTTTTATTTCTTCAACAGAAGCTTTTTTCAAAATAAGTTCTCTGATTTCATCGTTCATTATTAAAAGTTCAAAAACGCCTATTCTGCCTTTATATCCGGTATATTTACAACTTTTACATCCTCTGCTTGTATAAAATGTCATAGTCGAATAATCTGCAGTCTGATCCAATTCCCGTATAAATTCCGTAGGAGGAAGAAAAGTTTCTTTACAATCCTTACACAAAACACGCACTAAACGCTGGGCAAGTATTGCCTGTAAAGTAGATACTATTAAATACGGTTCTATTCCCATATCTATTAATCTTATTAAAGAATCAGGAGCGTTATTAGTATGTAACGTGCTTAGTACAAAATGTCCTGTCAGCGCAGAACGTATAGCTATCTCAGATGTTTCAAAATCACGTATTTCTCCAACCATTATTATATCAGGATCCTGACGAAGAATGGACCTCAAACCATTGGCAAAAGTTAATCCTACTCTCGGATTTACTTCAATTTGATTTATGTTTTCAAGCTGATACTCTACTGGATCCTCAATTGTAACTATATTTTTTTTCAAAGAATCAAGCTGAGACAGCGCAGCATACAAACTGGTTGTTTTACCGCTGCCTGTAGGTCCGGTTACTAGTAAAATACCAGTATTTTTTTTTAATATATCTATCAGGTTTTCTTTTGTGGATTCTTCCAGTCCTAAATTTTCAACATTATTAAGCATCTGCATTTTATCAAATAGTCTCATAACTATCTTTTCGCCGAATATTGCAGGCGATGACGAAACTCTTATATCAATATCTTTATCATTTATTTTAGTCTTGATTCTTCCATCCTGCGGCGTACGTTTTTCTGAAATATCAAGGCGCGACAATACTTTTATCCTTGAAATTATTGCAGAAGCAAATTGTTTTGGAGGGGACGGGATCTCATGTAAAACTCCATCTATCCTGTATCTTATCCTCAATCTTGTAGGCTGCGGTTCAATGTGTATGTCTGATGCCCTGTCTATCACAGCCTGTTCTATAATTAAATTCACCAGTTTTACTATTGGAGCTTCTTCTGCAGCTTCAGTTAAATCAACGTATACATCTTCTTCTTTTTCAAATCCAACCTGATCTTTTAACTGAGTTATCAGTTCACCCATATAATCCTGTATTCCGAAATATTGGGATATAACATTTTTTAATTTACTTCTGGATATTAAAACAGGACAGATATTTAAGTTGGTGGTTTGTTTTAATTCATCTATAAGATATAAATCCGTAGGATCAACCATCCCGACAGTCAAATTATTCTGAATCTTGAATATAGGTAAAATATTCTTGTTTTTTATATCTTCTTCAGAGATTATTGAAATTACATTTTTGTCTATAAGAGAAAAAGTAAGATTAATGTATGGAACATTTATTTTTTGAGAAATGATTTTAATTATTTGCTCTTCTTTTAATATTCCTTCATCTTCAATAATTTCAATTATACTTTTATTGGATTTATTGTATAATTTTAATATATCATCAAATTGTTCTTTGTTGATTTGATTTTCTTCAAAAAGGTAATTTAATACTGTAATTTCATCCATTTTTTAAACAGATAAACTAATTTTGATTATTTAGTTCGAAAATTATATTATTTTATAATAAATTACAGACTCAGTATATTTCAAACACTTTTTTTATTATAATAATTCTCTATATATTTCCGGACGCGGACCTGGAATTACCACTGCGTTTACAAGAAGACCTTTTTCACCTATAACAGTTTTAGCAGATTCTACTCCTGCTTTCACATCAGCTACAGTTCCGGTAACTGTAAAAAATGCTTTTCCGCCAAGAGCCATAGCTAACCTTATTTCTATAAGTTCAACCTGTGCGGCTTTTACAGCAGCATCTGCTCCTTCTATCAATGAAGATATTGAAAAACTTTCTACTATACCGAGAGCATCAGGGTTTTCTATTGTATTCAACCCTCTTATCGCAGGAAATACAGATTCATGTATATTAGGAATTATTATACTGTCAACAAAAGCAAAATCAGATGTTCTTATTCCGGTTTCAACGCTTGCTTTTACAGCTCCTACTTCTCCGCAAACCAATGTTATATGTTTTCCTGAACAAATAGTTCTTGCAATCAAAAGTTCCACTTCTGCTGCTTTTAACATTTCATCTACTACAAGAAACCCTTGTGAAATACTGGATACTTCGACTAATCCGATAGCATTTTTCATCTCTAATCACTCTCTCGATTAAGATTTTTTTATTTTAATATAAGCACTCGATATTTCTGATACTTTACCGTCTATACTTGCATGAACCGATGCTCCCATTTTACCTTCAGGTGTTCTGCCGATAATTTGACCGCATTTAACTGTTTCTCCTAATTTTACTAAAACAGAACACGGTACTCCTATATGCTGATTTAACATTATTGTAATCTCTTTAGGCTTAAAATCTATTTTTTCAAAATGAGCAGGTTTGTCGTATTTAGATAATGTCAATCTTTCCAGCAAACGTTTTGTAGGAAGTTTTCTATATTCACGCATCGGATGAGCTTTTAAAACTTTGTCTTTCGGTATAACATATCTTATCCCTTCTTTAGCAAGTTCTCGTTTTGAAATTCCGCACGATTCACCCGGATATAACAATTCAGGGCAAGAAAACAATGTGCATAATTTACATTCCACGCATAAAAGAGACCAATTTGAAACAGCTTTAAACTGTTTGCCTGTCAATCCCAGTGACCTCATCACCATATGAGGTCTGACATCATGACCTAACAAATATCTCGGGCAAAATTCTGTACAATAAGAACACTGATCACACGAACTTTTACCTATCCGTTGAGTTGATTCAGAAGGCAATGTTTTTCTTATTATCAGAGGATGATCGGCCGATAACACGATATAACCTGCAGATGTTTTTGTTACTGCTGAATTTTCATCAAACAAAACTTTACCCATCATTGGACCACCGTCTATAAACGCTGGTTTTTTAACCGTAACTCCGCCTGCAAAAGGAAGTATATCTTTTATAGCCGTTCCTACTGGAACCTTTATTGTAACAGGATGCTTAACTTCACCTGTAATTGTCAAATATTTTTCTGTTACAGGATGACCGGAATTCACAGCATAATGAATATTTAAAAATGTTTCGCTGTTTGATACAACACAACCTACATTTAACGGTATTCCTCCTGGAGGAACGATCCTTTTAGTCACTTCATAAACCAATACCACTTCATCTCCTGAAGGGTAAACGTCATCTATTATTTCAACTTTAATTCCTTTATATTTTTTACATATATCTTTCAGTTTAGGGATAGCTTCTTTATTCTTAGATTTTAACGCTATTATGCCTGTTGGTGCTCCTGTAATTTCCATTACTATTTTTAAACCTGACACCATTTCTTCAGGAAACAATCTCATAATTTCTTTATCTTTGTACAAAAGAGGTTCGCATTCTGCGCCATTAATTATTACTGTATCAACTTTGGCATTAACCTTAACATTTGTAGGAAATCCTGCTCCGCCTGCTCCTATAATGCCGAATTCACGTATTATATTGATTAGTTTGTCTTTTTCCATAATTTATGTTTTAACCTTAATTT
>JAGOBX010000353.1 GCA_017999075.1 Candidatus Babelota bacterium
CTTTAAAACAAAAAGCTTTTCGGCTATCTCCAGTTATCCCGTATTTTATAGAACCAAAGCTTAAACCTATCTTTACTGAAAGATTGAAATTTCCGAAAGCAGTTTCGAGATTATTAAATTTTTCAAATATTAAATTGATTTTTATTGCGCTTAACAATGCGTTTGAACAACCTTGTTTTTCGAAAATTGCAGTGAATGCATCACCAGCGAAATTAGCAATAAAACCGCCGTTTTCATATATTATATTAATTGCCGGATCTAGTACGCTGTTTATTATATCAGCAAGAATTTCCGCACCTTCGGTGTTCTGCTCTTTTTTATTTGAACCGGATTTCATTAGTTTTTCTGTAATTTTTGTGAATCCGGAAATATCCATGAACAATGCCGCGCCTTTAAATTCTCCTTGAATTTCACCACTTTTTAATTTTTGTTCTATAAAATGAGGTATTAAATTTTTCATTTTTTTCAGTATATATTTTATAGCAATATTCTAAATTTATATTATAAAAAATATTCAAATTCAATGTTAACTATTTGGATAAGTATAATAAAAGTTTTTAACGGCGGTTTATAAGTATCTCTGAAAATAAAAAATTAATTGTATCAATGACATCTTTTAAATTATCGTTGATAAAAAAATGTCCGGCGTTAAATTTATAAAAGTTGCATTTTTTATTTGTATAATTTTTCCATTGATATACATCGGATTCCTTTACATCAGCATCATTAGAACCATAAAACACGGCAATATCGTGATTAAATTTTTCTTTGTGATTAGAAAATTCATACGTCTCTGTAATTTTATAATCAGCCCTTATAATAGGTATAAAGAAATCAAGCAGTTCGTCATTGTTCAGAATTTCTTCTGAAGTACCGCCTGTTTCCCGAAGATCATTGATAAATTCCGAACGGGGCTGATTATAATGAATTTTTGATGGTTTAATATGCGGCGGAAATCTTCCGGAAAATATTGAAATTACCGGAGGCATTAAATTCAAAAAATTAATTTTATAAAGTAATTCGTATAAAATAAGAGTTCCCATGCTGTGAGCAAAAAATGCATAATGCGATTCATTTAAGTTTTTTATTATTGTTTTTAAAACATCATCTGCAGCAGCGGATATTGAATCATACAAAGGTTGAGAAATTTTACTTCCTCTACCAGATAATTCACAGGGTATAAGTTCAATATCAGAAATTAAAAGATTTTTCCATTTATAAAAAACAGTAGCAGAACCGCCGGCATAAGGTATGCAAAAAAGTTTAAATTTGCTCATATTTTATTTAAAAAATTGATTAATTAATAACAAAATTCAGATTTATTTTTTTTTATTATATTTATTCTCAAAATATTTTTTTACTTTTGAAGGATCAAAATCAAGAAAAGTGCCGCCTGATTCATAATGTTGTAAATAAAATTGACCAATATAATAAGTGGCAGCACTGGCAATTCCAGGCATAAATAAAAACGATGAAATCGTGCCTATGCCAGGGATCATTTTTAATAAAGTTTTTAGTCCTGAATTTCCTAATGATCCTGAAATTATTGAACTTGTTATTGAAGATAAAATAGCCTTGCCCTTTTCTTCTGAAAAATCAAATCTATACAGATTAGTCAACTCAGCAATCATTTTAAGCTGGACTGCAGTTAAAGCAGCAATATCAACCAATGGAACAGGTATAACCCCAGCAGCTATTGAAAAACAAGAATATTTTTTTATTATTTGTCTGGCTTTTTCGATTTTTGATGAATCAGGAATATATTCTTCTGAAATTTCTTTTACGGAAACAGACTCAATATTATCAGGATGTTGAGATGTGATTTCGGATTGAATCTTATCATTTATAGAAATTTCGCTGATTTCCTGTTCGGATATTGGCTCATATAATCTTCTGCGTTTTCTGGAAACTTTTTTTTTTGAAAAATTTTCCATATTTTCCATTAAGTTTTACTCCTTGGTATTGACTTCTGAACTAATTAATTTACTGAAAAAATGTTACGCATATTTTTATTTAATTTTCAACTGATTATTTCAAAACTGGGCATCAGCTGTTTCTGTGAATTTTATATTCAATAAATTTCTTATGTATTGATCAAAATCAAGACCGGCTTTTGAACTGCTTTGATTTAAAAATATCGTTTCATGCATTGAGATTGTTTTTGAAAAAACTGAGCTTGTCCGTATATAATTGGGAATCAGCATATCCGAATATTTATTTTTAAGGAATTCCCATGTTTTTAAAGATATTGCTTCTCTGGCATCAAACTTCATAAATAATATTTTAATAACTGGAATAGGAAGATTGAAAACTCCGCAAATTGATTTAATTTCTTTTAATGTTATTTCAATTCCTTTAATCGAAAATACATCGCTGCAAACAGGGATGACAATAATATTTGAAGCGCATATTGCAGATATTACTGCTGCTCCGAGAGAAGGAGGGCAATCAATCGAAATCAGTTCAAAATTATTATTTTTTAGTTCGTTACACACTCCTGAAACCGCATTTTTTTGGGAAGCAGGGTTTATTAAATTTAAGTCAAGCAAACCATTATCAAGAGAAGATGGGAGAATATATAAATTATCTTCGATTTTTTTTAAAGCCGGGATAACATCAAGTTCAGGGTTTTGCCATATATCTGAAAAAATCGGCTCGTCATCTTCCGGAGTCATATTAAAAAGTAAAGTTGCAGATGCTTGAGAATCCATGTCCAGAATCGCTGTTTTGAAACCGTATTGTTTTGCTCTGGTTGCAAGCGAAACTGCACAGGTTGTTTTGCCTACTCCTCCGCGCAGATTAATATGAGAAATTATTTTAAAAGAAAAATCGTTTTTATTCTGTAAAAAAACGCGGACAGCCTCAGGACTGATTTTATAACGTCCAATCCCTGTATGAAATAAATGTTCTGCATTAATTCTTTTTTTTAATATAGTGCTTTTGCAGCCGGATAAAACAGATAATTCAGTTAGGGTCAATAAATATTTTGAATCCATAAATAAAAAAATCCGGATAAGAATACAAAATAATAAACTTCTTATCCGGGAAAAATTAATTTATAAAATCAGAATGATTTCATCAGAGAAACTGTCAAAGTCCAATCACTTTTTTCCAAATATGATAATGGATTATCAATACAGAAAATTGGTTTGTTAGTGTATTTATAATTGAAATCCAGGTTTAAAAAAGTGGTTTTTGACAACGGAGTGCTGAGAGTGTTAGTTGAATCAGCTTTGAAATCTTTTCCGAACATAAAATATGTAATGTGTTTGAATGTGAAATATTCGTTGCGTTTTACATATTTCGGTCTCATTGTTCCGTATAGTCTGTTCCTGTTAGCAGGCTTGATTGGTTGATAAGTAACTAGGTCATACCAATTGTTCTGCATAAGAAGGTCAGGAGTATCCAAATATCTGATTGTTTCATACATTGCCCCAAAACTTACAGATAAATTATTTTCAACAGTTTCAGTTTTTTCTTTAAAAAAAGTATATTTGGCGCCTAACATATAATTCATTTTAAGATCAATCAATTGTGTTCTGTTGTAATTTGCGGATATAAACCCGAACCAGGAAAGTTTTTCATCAGGTTTATGGTCATAACTTGCGCGCAGATTGTGTTCCTGCACTGTTTTATACTTTGTTTGTATAGCGTTTGGAACGCCTGTTGAATAATCAATGCTTTTGATTGTCTGATTGCCGTAAATAGTGCTTCCGCTGAATGAAAGCTCATAATCAGAAGATTTTCTTTCGATAGCTCCGCCTAAATTGATATTTGCATATTTGTTATTTCCGCCTGCAGTTGATATACCGGATTGCATATAAGCGCTCCAATATTGAGGCAAAGCAAACAAGTTGGCTGAAAATATCAGCAAAATAAATAAAATAAAAAAAAATTTTTTGGGCATAAACTCCCCTCCTAAAAATTAATCGCTGCTAATAATTGCAGCCTTTTTTTTTAATAATAACGAGTTAAAATCAATATCAATTCGTTCAAATTTTTTATTGACAGCTTTATAAAAAAATAAATTATGATTGGTTAAGTCACCGTCTTCGTTAAATTGAAATTTATTAGAAATTCCGTCGTAATGATAATTATAATGAAGGATCGGTGAAATATTTGCTGTTCGAAATGAATCAGTTTTTTTTATAGCGTTAACAAGCGTATATATTCCGTCATAAGCAATCAGAGCCATATCATCCGGTTCTTTATTGAACTTTTTTTTGAAATTGTTTTTGAAAGTCAGATATGCGTTAGTGTTTTTATCAGGGTTATATAAAGACATAGCATAGATATTTTCCGCTTCTTTACCGGTTATTTGAAAAAGTTTGTTTCTATAAAGAGCGCCCCCACCAACTACCGGCTGCTTAAAACCCATATCTCTGAACTGTTTGAT
>JAGOBX010000354.1 GCA_017999075.1 Candidatus Babelota bacterium
AATTATACTGTTAATGGAAATGATGCCTATGATACCGTCATAACCTATAATAAAAAAGGAATACGAAAGATTGAATGTATAAAGAATGAGGACATATTGTATCATTGTTTATATTACGATAATACCAATAAAATAGTAAGTGAAATAATAAACGGAAATGGAAAATCAATTGAATATTACGATAATACCAATAAAATAGTAAGTGAAATAATAAACGGAAATGGAAAATCAATTGAATATTATGATAATGGAAATACTGATTGCATTAGAGAATATCAAGAAGGCAAACTAAATGGAAAGGAAATAAATTATTTTGAAAATGGTAAGATTGAAAATGAAATTAATTATCTAAATGATTTAAAAAATGGTCAAGCTATTTTATGTCTTGAAACGGGAGAAAAAATTGAAGAGAAAAATTATCTCTTGGGTCTAATGGAAGGTCAACAAAAGGAATGGTATGAAAACGGTAATTTAAAGGAAATAACAGATTATACAAAAGATAAGAAAAATGGTAAACGAATCAAATGGCGTAAAAATGGTATTAAAAGTGTCGAAGAAAATTATTTTAACGATAAATTACACGGAGAATGTTATTATTGGTGGCAAAATGGAGAAAAAGCAGCTGAAGTTAATTATGAAAATGGTATTGAAAAAGGTAAAAGAAAAGAATGGGAGAGCGACGGTAGAAAGATAAAATAATTAGTAAGGCACTAACGCCTAACTCGGGCTTATACCTCGAGCCTGCGGCTCGGCGCTTTGCGTCATCCGCCGCAGGAAGCGGCGGCGGACGAGTATAAGCCCAATCCGTTAGGCGTAATGCCCTTAAAAAATATTTTATTATTGGAGTGTCAATGTATGAAGAATTTTATTTTATTTATTAGTTTTCTAATTATTGTAATTAGCGAAGCTCAATCAAAAGAAATTCGAGAAGAAATTATCTCACGATATGAAAGTGGGCAAAAAAAAGTTTACTGTAAATTTGAAGGTTTATTGAAAGAAGAAAAAATAGTTGAGCGAATTGAATTTTCAGAAAATGGTAATATTTTGACGCATTATTTAACGGCAACTGTTGGCGACGATAGATTTGATACTGAAATAATATTTCGAAAAAAATCAATAGAAACGATTAAATGCTTGAAAAATAATAAGCTATATAATTGTAAATTTTATAACTCGCAAAATAAATTGGAAAGTGAAATAATTGAAGGAACTGGAAAATTAATTGAATGGCAAAATAATGGTAAAATTAATTTTTCTGCGGATTATGTTAATGGTTCATTAAATGGAAAATATACGATATATCATGAAAATGGATTGAAAAAATATGAAGCTGATAATGTCAATGGCAAAACACACGGAAAATGTATATATTGGTCAAAAAAAGGGAGCAAAATCAAAGAGGAAAATTATGTTAATGGATTTGAAGAAGGCAAAACAATAGAATGGGATGAAGAAGGCAAACTTATTGAAACAGAAGATTTTGTTTTAGGAAAAAGAAATGGAAAAAAAATCAGATATAATGAAAAAGGTTTAAAAATTGAGGAAACAGAATATGTTAATAATCTTAAACATGGAAAAAGCATAAAAATTGATAGAGAAGGTAATGAAACAATAACATATTTTGAAAATGGAGAAGAAGTAACTAAAAAATGACGGGCACTAACGCCTAACTTGTGCTTTTACCTCACGCCTTCGGCGTGGCCGCTTTGCGGTCAGCGCTGCGCGCCGAGTAAAAGCACGGTTCGTTATCTGAAACCGGCTATTAAAAAATGAAGAAATTAACAAAAATTATATTTTATATTTTAGCATTAATACTTCTAATTATTTGCTTAGGGTATTTTATTTTACCAAAATTTTTAGTTCCAGACAGAGTAGAGCCAATCGGCGTTTTAAAAAGTGATATTTCTTGTTTATCATCTGCTTTACAATTATATTTTGTTGACCACGAAAAATATATTGTTGCTAAAGGTAAAATAAAAAATACTTTAAAAGAATTGGAACCAAAATATATTTCAAAATTACCCAATCTAAATTATTATGGTGAATGGATTAAAAAATATAATTATTCAGAATATTATTATGAAGGAGATACTGATAATTTTATAATTTATATTGAAAATCCAATAGAAAAACTAAAATTTATCGGAGAAGAAAATAAGTTTGAAATTATAAAAAAATAGCCGGCATCAGATAACTTGTAGCTATCCCTGACGGACTGCGTCCGTCGCCCTGCGGGTCATCCCGCTTTCAGCGGGACGAGGATAGCTACTATCCGTTAGCTGACATGTCCCTTGAGACATAAGCAAAGGAAATATTATGGAAAAACGTCTAAATCAAACGAAAGAAGAATTAATTGAGGAAATAAAGCGATTAGAAATATTTAAAAAGATTATTGTGTCAACAACTGAAGCTATTGCAATTAGTGATGAAAACGGAAAATTATTATTTATAAATCCTGCGCACGAAAAATTATTTGGGCGTTCGTTAGAAGAAGCAAAAAAATGTAATTATCGAGATTATTATCCAGAGAAATCAATAAAAATTCTCAATGAAGAAGTCGTTCCTATTTTAAAAAAAGGAGGTAGCTGGGAGGGTATTCTTGAAGTTAATGATGTAAAAGGCAGATGTTTTCCTTTATGGGAAAAAGCTGATTCTATACTTGATGATAATCAAAAAATGTTATATGGATTTGGCATTATGCATGATGTATCACGAGAAAAAGAATTAGAAAATCAATTAAAAAAAAATAAATTTTGGCTAAAGAAAGCTCAAGAAGTTGCTCGAATCGGACATTGGGTTTGGGAAATGAAAACACAAAAATTACATTGGTCTGATGAAGTATATAGAATTTTTGGAGTTGAGCCGAATTCATTTGCGCCATCTGTTGAAGCATTTGAGTCAAAAATTCATCCTGATGATTTAGCTGATTTTTTATTTAAAAGAGAACAAATGCTTAATGAAAAAAAAGATACATTTATTGAACATCGTATTATTTTACCGACTGGGGAAATTAGATATGTTATTGAACGTTCAGAATTATTATTAGATGAAAAAGGTAATGTTGAAAGCGTTCTCGGAACAGTTCAAGATATAACTGATTATAAAACTCTTCAAAATCAATTAATTCAATCAGAAAAACTGTCAGCCGTCGGTCAACTTGCCGCAGGAATAGCGCACGAATTCAATAATATTCTTGCGATAAATCATTCCAATATTCAACTATTGGAATTGACAGAGAAAAATAATATTTCGGAAGAATCATTAGAATTATTAGAGAGTATAAAGAGCGCTATAAAACGAGGAGCGGCTATTGTATCAAATATGATAGCATTTGCTAAACCGCTTTCACCGAAAAAAGAATTAATTAAAATTGAAGATATTATTGAAAATGTTTTAAAAATGCAAAAGCAGCAAATAGCATTAGAAAACATTGAAATAGATAGGAGATATGAACAAACCGAAAAAGTATACATCGATAATGGACAGTTTCAACAAGTATTCTTAAATTTGATTATAAATGCAAGACACGCAATATTGCCTAATGGCAAGGGAAAAATTACATTATCAGTAAAAACTAAAAATAATAAAGTTGAGATAAAAGTTATTGATGACGGAATTGGAATTGATAATGAAAATTTGAAAAATATTTTTATTCCGTTTTATTCGACTAAAGGCGCTCACGCTCGAAATAATCACGGAATAAAAGGGACGGGATTAGGATTGGCTGTAACGCATACCATAATAAAAAATCATAATGGAACAATACGAGTTGAAAGCGAAAAAGACAAAGGGGCAACATTCATAATTGATATACCAACAGCAGAAAATAAAACTGAAACATTAAAAAAAGATACAAAAGAAATTATAAATGAAGTCGAACAAAAATTGCTAAATGTTCTGATTATTGACGATGAGCAAGTTCTACTTTCAACGATGACACAATTATTCAGAATAAATAATTGCGAAGTAAAAAGTTCTATTTCAGGATTTGAAGGAATTAAACTTGCGAAAGATAATAAATTTGATATTATATTTCTTGATATGTTATTGCCCGATATATCAGGTGAAAATATTTTCATAGAAGTTCGCAAGTTTGATACTGATGTTCCCATAGTTTTTATATCAGGGCAAATCGGAATTGAAATTGAAAAAATAAAAAGTTTAGGAGCATACGATTTTATACAGAAACCATTCGATATGGTAGCAGTAAAAAAAATACTAAATGAAATTAGGAAAAAAAAATGACGGGACACAGTCAGCTAACTTGGGCTTATACCTCGAGCCTGCGGCTCGGCGCTTCGCTCCGACAGGCAAGTAAAAAAATATTGATAAAACAGCGACGTAATTCATTGATAATATTAGACTTACATCGCTATTTCTGCCTCATTTGAGT
>JAGOBX010000355.1 GCA_017999075.1 Candidatus Babelota bacterium
AGCTATGCTTGCGCAGGGCAATATGTTAAGTCAAAATGTTTTAGGATTAATTTTATAATATTTTATTGAAAAATTTTGTAAAACATTTTATATTTAAATTTCATAAAATGTAAAAATTAAAAAAAACTATAAAATTTTTTTAAAACGATTATAGTTTACCAACAGGAGCATATTGAAATGGCAAAAACTAAAAATGAACAGGAATCAAAACCTGCAGTAGAATCAAATAAAGAAAAACTTAAGGTTTTAGACAGCGCAATATCAGGAATAGAAAAAAAATACGGAAAAGGTTCTATAATGAAACTTGGTGATTCCGAACATGTAAAACTTCCTGTAATACCTACCGGGATATTGACTCTTGATGTAGCTACAGGTATAGGCGGAGTTCCGCGTGGAAGAATTATAGAAATATACGGGCCTGAATCTTCAGGCAAAACCACTTTGACTTTAAGTATAATTGCAGAAGCTCAAAAAATGGGAGGAATAGCTGCATTTATTGATGCGGAACACGCATTTGATCCTGCATACGCAGAACTTCTCGGAGTCAACACTTCGGATTTATATATTTCTCAGCCTGATGATGGGGAACAGGCGCTTGAAATAGCAGAACAGCTTGTAAGATCAGGTGCGCTTGACGTTATAGTAGTTGATTCTGTAGCCGCATTAACTCCGCGCGCTGAAATAGAAGGAGAAATGGGAGATTCTCATATGGGTCTTCAGGCTCGTTTAATGTCTCAGGCGCTCAGGAAACTTACAGGAGTAATAAGCAAATCAAATACTACTATGATATTCATAAATCAGGTGAGAATGAAGATAGGCGTTATGTATGGAAACCCTGAAACTACAACTGGCGGAAATGCATTGAAATTTTATGCTTCAATGAGAATGGAAATACGCAAGGCTGAAACTCTTAAAAAAGGCGACGATATGATAGGAATCAAATCGCGTGTCAAAATAGTGAAAAATAAAATGGCTTCACCGTTCAAAAGCGCAGAATTTGATTTGCTGTATTCAGAGGGAATTTCTAAAATCGGGTGTATTGTAGATTCAGCGATTGATTTAAAAATAATTAATAAAAGCGGAGCATGGTTTTCTTATAATGACACAAAACTCGGACAGGGAAAAGATATGGCCAAACAAACTCTTGCAGAGAATCCTGATCTGCTCGAAGAAATAAAAGATAAGATTTATAAAAATTTTAATTTAACCGCTGGCGACGATTCTGAAGAATAATCTATGACCGGGGTTAACTTGTTATGAATGAAATTCAGTTTACGGCGGAATTAGATTATATTTTTATAGAGAAAATTACCGCGTTTATAGTAAAAAATATTAAGAACAGCAGTCAGGTAAGCGATATAAGCGAACTTGTAAACGGGTTATACTATTTTACAGATAATATACTGTATGATATTATTGACGATAAAACTCAAGTAACCGGAACCTGTAAGATAGATAATACTACAGTTGTAATTGATTTGGCTAACATCCCGCCTGAATATTTAAAGACCAAAAAAGATCATTTTTTGGAACTTAAAAAACACATTGGTAAAATCGGGTATGATGAACCCACCAAAATTTTGAAATTGTCAAAATATCTGTTTGTGGTTGATAACGAATTTGAAAATCAATTGTCAAATATAGTATCTGATATAAAAACTTCTGAAACAAAATCCAGCGACAGCATAGATGATTCATTTGCCGGATTAAATCCTGTAGAAGCAGAGAAAATCATCACCCAACTGAAAAATATAGATAAACTTAATTTTTATTGTTTTGACAGATTTTTATATGATATAAGTTCTGCAGAATTATTGTCGAATTTATATTATTTCAGGCGAGTGATTCCGGGTCAAATAGTAGCTGCTACGCTGCTTCCTATTTTAAAAAGCAAGCAGTTTAAAAGTTTGGAGTCCGGTGAAAATATTTTAATTTCAAAAAGCCGAAACTGTTATTTTTCTAAAATTAATGGAAGAGTCAGGTGGGTTGGAGATAAAGTAGAAGTTTCTGCAGTACAGAGTATAGATAAACCGATAAATAATTATCAAAAAGAAATAGTCTGTGAAAATTCATTGATAGTAAACGGAACGGTTTCAGACAGTGTAAGTATCAATACTGCAAAAGATCTGTATGTTATAGGAAATGTTGTGAATACGGGAATTACTGTAAAAGGAGATTTATATGTTTCCGGAAAAATAGAAAATTGCAATACCAAACCATTTATCGTAACAGGAAATATTATTGCTTCGGGAATATTAAATTCGAAATTGACTTCGGAATCGAATATACTTATTTCTGAAGAAATAATATCGAGTTATGTTTCTGCAACCGGAGATATCATTCTTGACGGAAACAAACAGGCTATAGTCGGCGGCCTTATAGAATCAGGGAAAAGTGTAGTTTGCGGAGTTATAGGAGATGGTAAAACGCAGACAGAAATTTCATTAAAATCAGTTTCAAAAGAGAATATCGAAAAATCAAAGCTGCTTGTTTCAAAAAATGAAGTTGAGAAAGAATTAAAAAAAATAAATCAGTCTTTCAAAGAACTTACAGAAAAAAGAGATTCTGGAGATACCACAAAAGAACTTGATCTTAAGATAAAAAACTGCATACAATTAAGAATTAAAATGGAAAAAAATATAGATTTTCTCACCACAAAAATTACTGAATTTGATGAATTGAAATCTTCTGATACCGGAATGCTGAGGGTTTCCGTAAAAAACAATATTTTTTCTAAAGTAATAATGAAATTCAACGGATTGTCAAAAGAATTTTCTGAAGATCAAAATTCTTCATCTATAGTTTATACAAAATCAGGAATCACGGTTTCAAGATATAATTCTGGAAAAATAACCGGTGAAACTTCTGTTGATTTTAATGTATCTGCTTCCGGACGAGAACAGATAGATCCGGCTTCTATAAGAAAAAGCATAGTTATGGAAGGAAGCAGTGAAAATAAGTCAAAAGATCTTGCTGCAAAATTTTTAGAAATTTCTTCTGAGAAAATAGCTTCAGAAAAGATATTCGAATCAAAAACAAAATGCAGGGTATTTGCTGCTCAATTGAAAGATGGAGAAGACAAAATTGAGGTTATTTCTAAACTTCTTCCAGTAAAAAGGAATATATCGTTAAATACCGCTGAAGGTGTAAAACGAGTTAAGATTTCAGGCGACACACTTGAAGATTGTATAAAATCTGCTATCCAGAAATATAAAATTGAAAAAACAAAATTAAAATATATTGTTATTAAAAAAGGTAAAAGCGGGGTTTTCGGACTTGGAAAAGAACAATACATTATAGAAATCGAAATATGAAATTTCAAACTTTGAAAATCGGAATTACTGGCGGAATATCGTCAGGAAAGTCAACGGTTCTGGAATATTTAAAAACAAAAAAATATGCTACAATATGCGCTGATGAAGTTTATCATAAATTATTAAAAACCAATAAACGCCTTGTGAATTTAATTATATCAGAGTTTGAATGCCGTTCAGAAACCGGCAACTTAATTGATAGAAAAAAACTCGGGCAATTAGTTTTTAACGATAAAATTAAACTCGATAAACTTAATTCCATAACGCATCCTTATATTTTGAAAGAAATAACCAAAATTGTTAAATTTTTTAAAAAAGAAAAATATATTTTTATAGACATACCTCTTTTATTCGAAACAAATTTGACGAACACTGTAGATAAAATAATAACAGTTTACTGTCCTAAGTATATGCAAATAGAACGTATGATTTCAAGAAATAATATAAACAGAACAGAAGCGATTAAACGGATTAATTCTCAATTGCCGATAAAATACAAAATGGAAAGATCAGATTTTGTTATTTATAACAAAAAAAAAATCAATGATGTGTACAAACAAATTGACAATATCATAAAAAAAATATATTATGAAACTAAATAACAGTATAATCGGAGGATTTTTATAAATGAAAAATGATTCCGGCGGAAAAAAATATATTTTAAATATTGAACAAAAAGCCGTAAAAATTATTATATTTATTTTTTCAATAATAATAATTGTAGTGTTTGGCGCAGGTTATTTTATGGGAAAAACAGTTTCTCTTAAAAATTCAAGAATTGAAAACCAGAGTAATGTTTTATATAAAATAACTCCGGCAGACACAGTTGGGTTATCAACAGTAACTGCGCAGATTGAGAAGTCTGTTCCTACGGATAAAAAAAAAGATAATAATCAGGAAACTGATAAAATAGCAGCGGTAAATAAACCGGAAATTCAGGATGATGTTAAAACCGGCACTGATAAATCAAAAATAAAAGAATCATCGCAGTCAAAAAAGAATTCATCAAAATCCAAATCTCAGAAAAAAAATAAAGAGTATATAATAGAAGTGTATGCTTACAAAACCTCAAAAGAAGC
>JAGOBX010000356.1 GCA_017999075.1 Candidatus Babelota bacterium
GCGCAGACTCAATTTCTCCGAGTTCTATCCTGAATCCGCGTATTTTTACCTGGTCATCTATTCTGCCTAAAAATTCTATGTTCCCGTCTTCAAGCCAACGGCCTATATCTCCGGTTCGATATAACCGTTCGCCTTTAACAAAAGGATTCTCTATAAATCGTTCTTCAGTCAATTCTTCACGATTCAAATAACCGCGCGCTATTCCAAACCCTCCAATATATAATTCTCCTAAAACGCCTATAGCTACAGGCGACAAATTTTTTCTTAAAATATACATTCTAACATTTGGTAGGGGTTTACCTATAGAAACATTCGCGCTATCATCATAGTCTGACAAAGAATACCAACTTGCATAAACAGCTGTTTCTGTAGGTCCATAAATATTTTCCAGTAATATTTCTGTATTTAACTTATTAAATTTTTTTATAATTTGCGGTGTTACCGCTTCACCAGCTAAAAATATATATTTCAATGTTCTTATTTTAGTAATCATATCTGAACTTAATATTTCTATAAATACGTTGAACATCGAAGGAACAAAATTTATATGAGTAATATTATGTTTCTCTATAGTTTCTATTATTTTTTCCGGGTCCTTTTCAAATCCTGATGGTAAAACTACTAATCTGCCTTTACCAAAAATAAAACAGAATATTTCACTGACTGACACATCAAAGGTATATGTTGTTTTTAATAAATAATTGTCACTTTTATTTAACGGATATTTTTTATCTAACGCTTTTAGCGTATTAATTATATTCCTATGCTCTATCATTACTCCTTTTGGCTGACCTGTAGAACCAGATGTATAAATAATATATGCTAAATTTTTTGAATTGCTTATTAAAGACAAGTTTTCATTTCTAACAAAATTAATATCTGCTAATTCAAAAAATTTATTATTATAAGTTTTTTTAAATCTTTCTATTTGCGGCGCTGCGCTTATTACAGCTTTACAACCAGCATCTTTCAATATATATTCCACCCTTGATTCAGGATATTCTGTATCAATCGGCAGATATGCGGCGCCTGCTTTTAATATCCCTAATATTCCGATTATTAATTTTTCCGAACGTTCAAGCATTATTCCTACTATATCATCAGCACGAATTTCATATTTTTCACGCAAATAATGTCCCACAGCATTCGCACGTTCATTCAATTCGCGATATGTCAATTTTATATCATCAAATACCACTGCTATATTATCAGGCGTTTTTGCAGCCTGTTCTTCAAATAATTCAATAATTGTTTTATCTTCAGGATAATCAATTTCCGGCCCGTTGAATTCATATAATATTTTTTCTTTTTCATTTTCAGTCAGAATATCTATATCATTTATTTCTGTTTTACTTTTTCCTATTATTGTTTCGATAATTTTTTCAAAATGTCCGGCTATACGTTCGATATTTTTACCGCTGAATTTAACTCGATTATAAGTAAATTCTATATTTATTTTATTTGTTTTTGAAACGATTATTCCAAAATCATAATTGATTTGTTCAAAAACTTCTGTTGCCGCAATACTCAAAGCATTATCATTTTTCTCAATTGCCTGTAATTTCTCGTCTATCGGATAATTTTCAAATACTACTATATGATTAATTAAATTCTGTTTTAATTCGCTTTGCGACTGGATTTCCGCAAGTGAACTGTAATGATGCGGCTGACATTCAACTGCCTCTTTCTGCGTCCTTTTCAACAATTCTTCAAATGTTTCTCCATTTTTTATTTTAATACGCACCGGTATAGTATTTATAAAGAGTCCTAATATTTTCTCTATTCCTTTTATTTCGGCAGGCCTGCCTGATACTGTCGCTCCGAATACTGCTTCATCAGCATTATTATATCTTGATAAAAGCAATCCCCACACACTCTGAATAAGAGTGTTTAATGTAACTCCATTTTTATTGCTTATTTCCTGCAGTTTTTTACTTTTTATTTCATTTATTACAAATGAAAATTTCGAATGACCGGATTCTGTTATCTCTTTTTCTTTTCCATGGCCAAATGGAATTTCTACTGCTGATTCATATCCTTTCAAATATTCTTTCCAAAATCCCAATGACTTTTCTTTTTCATATCTTTTCAGCCAACGGATATATTCTGAATACTGAACTGCTGGTTCCAATTCAATAATTTCATTTTTCAGCAATCCATAATATATTCTTAAAAATTCACCGAACAGTACAGCTATGCACCAACCATCCATTATTATATGATGAAATGAAAATACGCTGTAAAATTCATTATCTGACGTCTGAAGTATACCTATTCTAAACAACGCATCGCTGCTTAAGTCAAACTTTCTCAATTTATCTGCATTCTTGAATTCACTAATCACCGCATTCTGTCTTGATTCTTCAAGTTCACTTCTTAAATCTTTATACGTTATTTCCAGATCCCTGTGTTTTACTACTATTTGAACCGGCTGACTTATATCTTTATATAAAATTACAGTTCTTAATATGTTATGCCGCTCTAAAATCATTTCCCAGCTTTTTTTAAATAATTCATAATTAAATTTGCCTTGCGCTTTTATCACAGTCTGTTCAAAATACGCAGCCGAATTTTCATCAAGCAATTTATGATATAGAAAACCAGACTGCATAGCCGTCAAAGTATAAATATCCGCAATATTTTCATATCTCAAACCATTTGCTTTTATTGCATCTTCATATTCTCCTAATTCAAGCGGACAATCTGTATAATCTCCAGGAGTATTTTCTCTTTCTGTTTTTAATATACAATGTTCTGCTATTTTTATCAGGGCTTTTCTATAATTATCTCTAAATGACTTTATCTCTTTTTCCGTATAAATTTCAGGATTATAGGTAATGTTAAAATTAATGTTATAATCAACGGTAACCGCATTAATCTCAATCGGATGCTGCAGTTCAAAATCTCCGCTTATGTTTTGGCCAGAACTCATTTGCGAAAAATTAAATATGCTTTTTGACTGCTCATTCGACGACACTTCTCCTAAATAATTAAACAATACATATGGTCTAATTTTATCAAATGACATTGTTTTTTTATGATCAGAATCAGTTAAATATTTCAATATACCATAACCTATTCCATTATTCGGCACACGCCTAAGCAGTTCTTTAGTTTCTTTGATTGATTTTGATATATCATCATAATTTTTCAGGATTAAAGGATACATTGCCGTAAACCAGCCGATTGTCCGGCTTATATTGACTTCTCTTAATATTTCATCTCGGCCGTGAGTCTCAAGTTCAACCAATAAATTTTCTTTTCCAAAACTCTTTTCAAATCCATCAGCAAGAGCTGTAAGCAGAATATCATTAATTTTTGTATTATACGCGAAATGAACTGATTTTAAAATTTTTTCAGTTAATTCTTTTTCAATAACCAAAATTTCATTCTTCGCATATTTCAATAAAATTTTTCTATCAGATGACGCACAAAATGAATTATCTATTATTTTTTGCCAGTATCCTCGTTCATTTAAAACTTCTGGACTTACGCTGTATTTCATTATATCTTCCGCATATTTTTTAAACGAATCTGTTTTTAACGGAAACTTTATCTCTTCCTTATTCAATGCCAGGCTATACCCGTAATTCAAATCTTCAAGCAATATCCTCCACGACACTCCGTCTATCACAAGATGATGGATTACGATAAGCAGCAAATCTTTTTCTTCTGTTCTGAACAGAACGCATTTCATTAACGGCCCTGTTTCAAGATTTATTCCAGATTGAATTTTTTCACAATGTTCTTCTACTATCTTCTTTGAATCTGCTATTTTGCAGACATCCATTATTTCAAAAAATATTTCAGTTTCGTCTTTATATTCCTGTATAATCTCATTATCAATTTTTTTATACACGAATCTCAGCGCATCGTGATGCTCTACTATTTTTCCCAATACAGTCTTTATAATATTTTCGTCAATACGTTCTGAACTTTCCAGCATTAAAGACTGATTGAAATGCCCTTTTTGTCCATGTTCAAGTTCAAAAAACCACTTCTGGACAGGGTTCAGCAAACTGATTCCCTTAACTTTCCGCTGTTCAATTTTCCGCTCTTTCTTTTTCAGTTTTTCTGCCAAATCTTTTATTACAGGAAATTGAAATACATCTTTTATGTTTATTTCCATATCAAGGGCATTCAAACGAGCTATTATCTGTATTGCCTTTATAGAATCTCCGCCAAGCTCAAAAAAATTATCCAAAATGCTTACTTTAGTCAACATTAATACTTCACTCATTATTTGCGATAAAATTTTTTCACCTTCTGTTTCAGGCGCTCTATATTCGTTGCCTGATATCATTCCATCTCCTGACGGCATCGGCAGATTTTTTCTGTCTATCTTGCCGCTCTGATTTAACGGCATCTTTTCCAACTCAACAAAATACGAC
>JAGOBX010000357.1 GCA_017999075.1 Candidatus Babelota bacterium
ATCTGAAATAAATGAAATGCTGGCATCACTTGAATCTTCTGAAAAGATAGTGAAAGAAAATCAAATTTGGTTTAAAACTATTTTTGAAACAGTTCAAACAGGAGATGTTTTAGTAGAAAAAAACACGCATAAAATTATCGATGCAAATCCTGTTGCGGTAAAAATGATTGGAACTGAAAAAGAAAATATTGTCGGTCATATATGCCATAAATTTATTTGTCCGGCAGATTTCGGAAAATGTCCTGTAACAGATTTACATATGGAAATAGATAATTCTGAGAGGGAATTAATTACTGATAAAAATGAAAAAATCCCTATTTTAAAGACTGTTGTTTCAATAAATCTTGGAAACAAGGATTATTTGCTTGAAACATTCAGCGATATAACCAAACTGAAAAACGCTGAAGCGTCTATGAAAGCTGCTAAAGAATCAGCAGAAGAAGCTAATATTGCTAAAAGCCGTTTTTTAGCGAATATGTCTCATGAAATCCGAACCCCGCTTAATTCTATAATAGGATTTACTGAAATTTTGATGGAAGAACAATTGAGTTTAGACCAGCGGGAACATATAAATTTGATTCATTCGAGTTCTGAAACATTGATGAATCTAATCAACGATATTCTTGATATTTCAAAAATTGAAGCGAATAAAATTGAATTTGAAGAAATTGAATTTGATTTAGATAAAATAATTTATGAGACAATAGATATTTTCCGTTCTAAATTAAACCAAAAACCAATTGAGTTTATTTTTAATACGGAAGAAATTGAAAATCTTCTGATTGGCGATCCTGTGAGGATAAAACAAATATTAATGAATTTATTGAGTAATGCCATAAAATTTACTGAAAAAGGAGAAATTGAGCTTAGTCTGAAAAAAATAAGCGAATCTTCCGAAATCTTAAATATAGAAATTGCTGTAAGAGATACAGGAATAGGTATACCGGAAGATAAATTAAATTTGATTTTCGAGCCGTTTAAACAAGTTGACAGCAGTACTACAAGAAAATTCGGAGGAACAGGTCTCGGTTTGAATATAGTAAAAAAAATTATTGAGTTCATGAAAGGTAAAATAATTTTGGAGAGCAGGCTTAATGAAGGTTCCAAATTTGTAATAACCTTGCCTATGAAAAAATCAGAGCGTAATATTTTAAATTCCGTTCAATATGCAGAAGGATTGATAGGATTAGAAATCGTTTGCGTTGACGACAATAAATCAAACAGAATAATTCTTGAAAACATGTTGAAAAAAATGGGGGTAATACCATCTTTATTTGAATCAGCTAAAAAAATGATTGAATACCTTGAATCAATTGATTGTTTGCCTAAAGTGGCAGTTATAGATATTATGATGCCGGAAATGGACGGATACAAAGTGGCTGCGGAAATAAGGAAAAAATATGGAAATAAAATTAAGCTTATAGGATTGTCTTCTCAAGGCAATATTCTTGAAACTGATGACCCGGCTGAAATTTTATTTGACGGATTCCTGAATAAGCCAATAAAAAAGATTGTTTTAATAAACGCTATAAAATTATGTCTTTACGGAGAAGGAGATAAACCGGCTGGAATAATCACTGAACAATATATTGATCAAAATTCCATAAATAAAAAAATTAATATATTAGTTGCAGAAGATATCCAGGCAAACAGAAAATTTATAGATGTTTTACTGAAAAAGATGGGATTATCCGCGGATTTTGCCGAGAACGGAATACAGGCAGTTGATATGGCCTCCAAAAAAAAATATGATATCATATTTATGGATATTCAAATGCCTGAAATGGATGGAATAGAAGCCAGTAAAAGAATCAGAATGAAAGAAGTTGAAACTCCTATTATAGCACTGACTGCAAATGCTATGAAAGGAGACAAAGAAATTTGTCTGCAATCCGGCATGAATGACTATATGACCAAACCTATAAAAAAAGATGTTTTTTATAAAATGCTGTCAAAATGGACAAACATTGTTCCTGATTATATGAAACCGCAGCGGGTTTTAATAATAGAAAACAATTCTGTACTAATTAATATTTTAAAATTTGCGATACTTGACGCTTATCCTGAAATATCAGTAAAAACAGCAGAAAATGGATTAACCGGAGCTTCTATGATATCCGGATTTTTACCAGACATTGTAATTTCCGGATCTTCGGTATCAGGAATGAATAATGATGAATTGATAACTTTGATAAATTCTGATAAACGTTTTGAAAATATTTCTATAATAATATGCAGTGATTTAGCAAATAAAAATAATGACTCATATAAAAAATTGTCTGAAAATTATTTTGTAGAATTGCTGATTCCTCCGTTTAACAGAAATGAAATTGTTAGAACTGTCAATAAAGTCTTGAAAAAAAAATTTTTTAAAACGAATGGAATCCAGATAGGAAAAGATGAAGAAAAAACAATTGAAATTGAAAGTCAGGAAAATGAAAAAATGTTTGAAAGGTGGATGAAAACAGCAGGCGGCGATCCTGATTTTGAACAAATAATAATAGATTTTTTAATGGAAATCCCGAAATACATTGAGCAGCTTGAAAAATTAATTGCACAAAAAGATTTGGATGAAATAAAAAAAATAGCTCATTCAATGAAAGGAAGTTCAGGAACTATGGGAGCTAAAGAATTATACGAACAATTTCTTAAAATTGATATGGAATGCAAAACAAGCAAAAGTATAGATAAAATTGCGGAATCGCTTCAGGAAATCAAAAAAGTAATGAATATGATTCCAAAGAAGTATTTTCAATAGGTTCTAATGTTTTAATATAATTATATATATTTTTATTGTTTTTTTTAAATTATTGAGATTAAATATAAATAGATAATTTATGAATTTTAGTATTGGAACAGGAAAATTTAAATTATAGTTAGATTTAAAAGGGAGGATGCTGAAATGATTAAAAAAAATATGTTTTTTTCGGGAGTTCTTTTTTTATTATTAGTTTTGAACTTGCCTTTGTTTGCTGAAATTAAAATAGGCGGTATTTTTGCTAAGACCGGACCTGCAGGTTTTTTAGGACTTCCTGAAGATAAATCTGTAACATTATTAGTTGAACAGATAAATTCAAAAGGCGGAATAAATGGAGAAAAAATAGTTTATATAAGTAAAGATTCTATGGGAAATCCTGAAAAAGCCATATTGCTTGCTAAAGAACTTGTAGAACAGGAAAAAGTTATAGCTATTTTAGGACCGTCAACTACAGGAGAATCGTTGAAAATAAAAGATTATTGTAATGAAAATCAGGTTATACTTATTTCATGCGCTGCTGCTGAAGAAATAGTTTCTCCGGTATTGAAATACGTTTTTAAAACTCCTCAGAAAGACAGTGATGCTGCAAGAAGAATATTTGAAACAATGAAAAAAAATAATATAAAAAAAGTTGGAGTTTTGACCAGTAATTCAGGATTTGGAAGTACTGGTAAATCACAGCTTGAAAAATTGGCTCCTGGTTATGGAATAGAAATCGCTGCATCCGAAGTATATGATAAGAGTTTAAATGATTTAACTGCTGTATTAAAAAAGGTTCAGGAAAAAAATGTACAAGGAATAATAAACTGGTCAATAGAACCTGCTCAGGGCATAATAGCTAAAAATATGAAACAGATCGGATTGAATATACCTTTGTTTCAAAGCCACGGTTATGGTAATATCAAATATGTAAAAATGTCAGGAGATGCTTCAGAAAATATTGTTTTTCCATGCGGCAGATTAGTAGTTGCAGATAAACTGGCAGATAATCATATTCAAAAAAAAGTTTTATCGGATTATAAAACTGCTTTTGAAACAAGATTTAAAGAAGAAGCAAGCGCATTTGGCGGTTATGCGTATGACGCATTAATGATTATAATTAAAGCTGTTGAAAAATCAGGCAGTGATAAAGAAAAAATCCGTGATGCTATTGAAAATACCAAAAAATTTGTTGGTACTTCAGGAGTTTTTAATTTTTCAGAAAAAGATCATAATGGTCTGGCTAAAGATTCTTTTGAAATGATAACTGTAAAAAAAGGGTTGTTTGAAATTTATAAATGAAATTTTTTTTAATAATTATAATTACTTTATTTTTAGTAAATTGCGCAAATCCTTATAAAATAAATTTTATAAGCTCGCGCGACCAGATGATTGGCGGGAATTGGAAATTTCCATTTGAACCTGCTGGTAAAGACGATATCGTTAAATTGTATGTGACAGATGATTTGAGTTCGGCTGAAGATGCTTTTCTTGAAAATGGGTATGTCAAACTTGGAAGTTCAATGTTCAACTCGTCTCCTGTAGATAAACAAAGTGCAATTAATTTTGCTAAAACAATAGGCGCTTCAGTAGTTGTAATAAAAAGCAGGTATACAGGCACGATAACTG
>JAGOBX010000358.1 GCA_017999075.1 Candidatus Babelota bacterium
GGCTTGGGAGCCATTTAACAAAACTAGAGCGTATTGAATTACGCAAAAAGGAAACTGGTGGCCGCCTAGATAGAAAGTTAACTAGATATTCCGATAACTTCAATGAAATATTCAATTTTTTCCTTATCATATTTTTTCAATACCAATCCCATATTATTTTTAGCGTATAAATATATTTTGTCAATCTCACCGCTTGTCAATTTCATATTTTTTATCTAAAATTTTGTAAATAATTTGTAATTATTGAAATTCAGCAAAAGCTTCTGAAAATAATATTTTATTAACATTCAATAAAATTATCGGTCTGTCTCCCGTATGTACAACTCCAGAAATATATTCCGCTGAAATTCCTTCTACATTTTTAGGAGTTGGTTGAATGTTATTTTCTGAAATCATTCTTGCCGCAGTTACATAATCAACAATAAATCCTGCATCCCGTCCCGAATCACGCGTTATTATTATTTTAGTTCTTCGCGTATGTTTGTAAGAATAATCCGTTATTTTAAAAAATAATTTTATATCAAGTAATGCGATTATTTCTCCACGTAGATTAATCACGCCTTTGGCAAATTCGGGTAAATTATTGACTCTAGTGTATTTGCTCATAGGAATTACTTCCCTTATATTTACTATATTAATTCCGAACTCTTCTTCTCCTAACATAAAACATATATATTGCTGTGCTTTCTCAAAATCATTCTCATTTAAAATGTTGGTTTCTTTCTTTTTTTTGAATATTTTTTCTGTTTTATCTGTCTGTTGTTTTACGTTTTTCATAAAATCTCCTGTCCGGATGTCAGAATAATTTTTTTCTATATTTCGTCCAATGCTTCTACTATATCCGTTTTGGTTTCTTTTATATTTTCGATTTTCGAATTAAATTCATTTAATGAATCAACCCGCTGCGCATTTAATTCAGAAATTGTCTGATGAATATCTCTGAGTTTATCATTAATACTGGATACAAAAGTAACTGCATCTTCCTGTTCTTTTAAAGATCTGTTAAACCCTTCTATTGTTTTGGTTATACTTACAGAAATATCAAGTATTTTACCATTTATCGACGATCCCTTTTCAGTTTCGGTTTTCAATACATCAACCTGAGACTGAATAATCAAAATAATCTTGGTTAAATCTTTATTTTCGTTAAGCTGCTGATTAAATAACTTATTCATACTTTTAATTATTACTCCTATACTGTCAATTCCATAAACGATTTTTTGCAGCATATCTCCTGATGATTCAATTAAAAATTTACCTTCCTCAACTTTTTTACTTCCCTCATCAGTTGATTGCACCACAGCTTCAGTTTCTTTCTGAATACCTTTTATTAAATCGCCAATATCCTTTGTTGAAGAGGCTGTACGTTCTGCAAGTTTTCTTACTTCATCAGCTACTACCGCAAATCCTTTTCCCTGTTCACCTGCACGCGCTGCTTCAACAGCTGCATTTAAAGCAAGTAAATTCGTCTGTTCAGCTATTTCATCTATAAGTTCAATAATGTTTCCTATTTCCTGAGCTTTCAACGATAAATTTTTTATTACTTTTGAAGTTTCATTCATCATCTCTGATATTTTATGCATACTTTTTACTGAATTTATTACTGATATATTTCCATCACTAACATCTTTTTTGGCTGATTCTATTGTTTCAGAAGCTTCATCAATTGATTTTATAAATCTTTCAAAATTTATTCCTGTTTTTGCCGTTTCATCAGTTATTTTAAGAATTGAATCAGTAATTGTTTCAGTTATCTCAATCAGTTTCCCTGTTGATTCAGACAATCCTGATATTAATTTATTAGAATTTTCAGAAGTAGATTTTAATAACCCGGCATTCTCAATTGTTTTGTTCTGAACTGCACGTATTTCCGACATAACGGAACTTGTATCGGTTATTATTCCATTTAATCCTTCAAGCGCTTCACTTTCTTTTTTTAACTTTAACCTACATTCGTTAATATTCGTTTCCAGAATATTCAAAGTTTCTATTTCTTCTTTTTCTAAAACATGAATTTCGTCCAGTATGCCTTTATATTTTTCTGTTTCTTCATCAAATTCAGATTTAATGCTTTTTTCAAATTTTTCCATAATGTCCAAAATTTTTTCTTCAACAATACCTTCCTGGCTTAAATCAATTTTTTCAATATATTCTGCAATTTCATTTTGGTTTACATCTTTTTTGATTTTGATAAAAAATGAAATTATAATAACAGAACTTACTGAAATTATTCCGTAAAAAATCAATTGTCCTTTCAATAAAAATAATGTTGACAACATTGTTGCCATTACAACAATAAACGTCCATAATGGAATAATAAATTTATTCACAATATCACCTTTTATATTTAAGTTTAAATATTATTCGATTTTTTAATTCATTCTCCCGGCTTTCATACGCAGCCGTTCTCTGGCAGTTAATTCTTTTTCCTGCTGTTTTCCAGAGATGTTTTTTTTAGTTTCGGGCTGAATTTGTTTTTCATTCACCTGCTTTTTAGCGGAATATTTCGTTGTGGGCTTTACAGATTTCATTACTTTTTCATCACTGTCGTTATCGTCAATTATTAAATCTGTATTTTCATTACTACCGCCATCTTCAGGTTGTTCTTCAACAATTTTTGCCGTCTTTTTATTTTTCAACCGGTTTTCCGCAAGTTTTTTAGCTTTAACTTTTTTATTCAATTCTTCTTGTTCCTGAGCAAGTTCTACTGTTCCTATTTTAAATTGATTAACATATTTTTTTAATAAATCCGCGTTTTCAACAAGATTTTCAGCTATGTTATTCAATTTATCTCCTTCAGTTCCTACCGATTCAGAAGTTTCCTTAACTGTCTTTGAAGAATTTACAACAGTTGAAACAGATTCCATTTGTTTATCAATCATAACATTTACTTCATTAGCACGGTCACTCATTTTTCTGACAGTAGACAGTATATTACTGCCTGCATCCATTAATTGAATTATCGAAGCGCTTACATTGTTCGTCAAATCATTCATTTTTGTTGATTCGTGAATTATAAGCTTCGAACTTTCTCCCTGCTGAATTGTAGAGGTTACAACCTGTTCAGTCAAACTCTGCATTTCTGTTACTGCCGATGATAACGATTGATTTGTTTTATCCTGTTCAACCATCAAGCACGTAATTTCATTCATTGCCGTAGTTACTGTTATAACACTTGATAGAATTCCTTTTAAAGCATCTCCAGCTGTATTGACAAGATTCGCTCCTTCATTCATTTTTATATTTGTGATATCAGAACTCTCCACTGCTTTTCTTGTTTCTTCCTGAATACCTTTTATCAGAGTTCCAATTTTTTTAGTAGCCTCGCCTGTTTGTTCAGCCAGCTTTCTGACTTCATCTGCAACAACGCTGAACCCTTTTCCGTGCTCGCCGGCTCGCGCTGCTTCTATGGCAGCATTTAAAGCAAGCAAATTAGTCTGCCCGGCTATATCGCTTATAACTTTTACTATAGTATCTATTTCTTTTGATTTGTTTTCTAATCCGTTGATTATTTCAATTTGAGTTTTTAAAGCTCCTTCTATTTCTTTGAATCCTTTTATCGTTCCGCTTACTGCTGCATCGCCCTTTTCAGCTTCAACAGACATATTTTTCGCATTATCGTTCGCTCCTTGAATATTTTTAGTTATACTTTGCAATGTTACGATATTTTCTTCTATTGCTGATGCAGTGCTATTTACCGTATCTCCTAATTTTTTCGCATTAGTCGAAATGGTTTGTATTCCGGTAGCAATTTGAGTTATACTCGAAGATACTGTCCCCACTGATCCTGTTAATTTTTGAGTGTTTTCCCCAGCAGCCTGCAAAGATTTTATCATCTGTTCCATTGTCGCAGAATTTTCCTGCACTGCGCTTGCCAATGAAGCAATATTATTTCTCGCTTCCTCAAATCCTGTCTGCATTTTTGACATTAAATCCGAAGTTATACCCAATGCTTCATCTTGTTTAAGAACACCGTTATTCAATTCTCCGCAGCTTACTTTTATGTCTTCTATTATTCCGGACAAACTTTGTTCAACATTTGATATTTCACGGATAATGTTCTGCAAATTTCCTACAAACTGATTGAATCCTGTAGCCATATCTCCAATCTCGTCCTTTGACATTACAGATAACCGTTTTGTCAAATCTCCTTCTCCTTTAGCTATATCCATTACCATATCTGATATAATTCTGATTGGTTTTGAAAGCATTGCCGGAAATATGATTGCCAATGCTATACATATTATAACAACCACTATACAAATTGATAATATTACTTTAGACGCAGCTTTAAGATTTTCTGTTGTTTCAGTTACTTTTTTATTTGCATCCAGTATTTTTGTCTGGCCGTCA
>JAGOBX010000359.1 GCA_017999075.1 Candidatus Babelota bacterium
TTATTTCTGAAATTATTTCTAATTGATGGATGAAAAATAAAATTTTTGAAATTAATAAAAAAAATGGGTCTTTTGCTGTTGTTGCAATATCAGGAATTTTAATTTCGGGAGAATCTGAATCAGATAAAAACCGATTTATTGATATAATAATAGAAGATATTTCGGAACAGAAAAAAATTTATGAAGAAAAAGAAAATTTAATATCTGAGTTACAGACGTCATTATTATTTTTAGGGCAGCCGATAAAAAATTTATGCAGAGAAATAATAAAATGCGGGATGCATAATTCGATCAGAAAAACCGCTGAATATATGAAAAAACATCAATCTGGCGCAGTTTTGTTAACAACTGAAAAAGGCGAGTGCGCAGGAATAGTTACGGATTATGATTTTAGAGAAAGAGTTGTGGCAGCAGGATTAGATTCTGAATTGCCGAGCTTTAAAATAATGAGCGCTCCTGTCGAAAGCATAAATGACGGTGCGTTAATTTTTGAAGCGTTGTTGTCAATGCAGGAAAAAAAAGTAAATTTTCTTGCAGTTAAAGATAACACAGGAGAAATTATAAATGTGATAAGCGTTGAAACTTTGATAAATATGTTTCAGCACACGTCATCATTTATAATTAATGAAATTAAAAATTCTGCTGATATAGAAAGTATTGCTTTGATACGGAAACGCATTCCAGGAATGATAAAAGCATTAATTGACAGCGGATCCAATGCTAAAAATATTACAGCGGTTGTTTCAAAAATTTCCGATATTATAACTCATAAAGTTATAACTATGGCAATATCTGAACTTGGAGAACCTCCTGTAAAATTTTCTTTTTTGGCATTAGGCAGCGAAGGGAGAGAAGAACAAACTCTTGTGACAGATCAGGATAATGCCATAATTTATGATGATTTTTCAGGTAAAGGAATGTCGGATAAACAGGTTGAAGATTATTTTGAAAAATTATCAGTGAAAATTTGCGATGCGCTGAATTTTATCGGGTATGATTATTGCAAAGGCGGAATTATGGCTAAAAACATAAAATGGAGACAGCCGATCAGTGTATGGAAATCTTATTTTCGTGATTGGATTAATAAAACCGAACCTGAAGATTTGCTTGATATTAGTATTTTTTTTGATTTCAGATGTATTTACGGAGAAAAAAAAATTACTGACGAATTGAGAAATTCAATCAATGAATCCATCTCAAAAAAACCTTTTTTCTTTTATCTGTTAGGATATAATATTTTGTTGAATAAACCTCCTATAGGGTTTTTTGGAAATATCGTTCTTGATTCTTCAGGGACACATCCGGATACTTTTAATATAAAATCTGCGATAAATCATATAATTGATTTCACAAGGCTTTATGCGCTGCAGAATAATATATATCAATCAAATACTTTATCAAGGTTAAAGGATCTGTTTGCTAAGAATGTCATTTTAAAATCAACTTATAATGAATTGTTTCAATCATACAATTTTCTAATGCTTTTGAGATTTAAACATCAATGCAGATTACTCGCTGAAAATAAAAATCCGGATAATTATATTAATCCGTCTGAATTGACGCATATAGAACAAGTTATGATTAAAAAAATATTTTCTCAAATAACAGGAATCCAATCAAAAATAAGTTTTGAATTTAAAATTTCAAGTTGATTTTACTGAAATTTATTTTGAAAAGTAAATCAGAAATAATTCTACAATAAATATAAAAAATAACTTTTTTGGAGGAAATACATGTCTACACCAACCACCGATAAAACTATAAATTTTTTTAAACCATCAACAACCAGGGCAAGGATAGTAAGAAATGTGATAATGATTTTTATTATTATCTGGGCTGTTTCAGTGTTCGGATTTCAGATTGCATTGAAAATATTTGAAAAATCCACTCCAGAAAAAATATATTTTTCTTTTGAAAAAATATGGAATAAAATAGAAAATGAAAGTGCTGATCTTTCTGACTACAGAGAATTTTCAAAAACTTTACTTGCAGTTTTAGGTAAAAATGTTTCAATAAAACCAAAACATAAAGAAATATTATCGTCAGTTTTAAATTTTGTTATTTATCAATTGATTCCTCCAGAAGAAAAAGAATCGCTGATGAAAGAAATCTCGGAATTAAGCGGGTTGCGTAATAAAATTAAAAAAGCTGATAACGAAGATTTAATTAATATGAAACTGATGTTTTCTGACAAGTCAGCTGTTATTTCTGAAAAATTCGGGCGGTATCTTGATTTAGAAAAGGATCATATACTGATGAGGGTTTTAATATATGAAATAACCGATGAAATAGACAGAAAAGCTTTGACAGAATACAAAAATCAGATTTCTGATATAATGAAATTGTATTTAATCCACAACCAATCATTTCTTACAGATATTAAAATCATAGGATTTCCATTTCATTACTGGTTTACTGCAGAATTTTTATTGATTTTATTTTTGGGTTTATGTTTGGCATATTGCCTTATCATTGATCATCTTAATAAAAAATATTCGATAATCGAATGATTTTGATGAATAAGTTTTATATCCGATTGATTTGATAATTGTAATATAAAAGTATATGTTTTATGTAACAGAGATTTTCAGGAGGCACAAAATGACTTTGATAAAATCAAAAATTGATTTTTTAATAATATTGTTTTTGTTGACATTTTTATTTTCGGGTGAAGTATCGGCAGAAGGATTAACTAAACTTGAAGGTAGTTTTAAAACAGGCCCTGCAATAATATTGATTATAATATTAACTGTTTTTGTGGTTGTAGGTCTTTTGAACAGAGTTAAAGATACAACAGATTATTATGCGGCAGGCAGAAAAATTTCTAAAGTGGGTTCAGGAATGGCTATTGCATCGAATTGGATGAGCGCAGCATCTTTTCTGGGTATGGCTGCAATGATGTACGGATTCGGATATGACGGACTGGCGTATGTTGTAGGATGGACAGGAGGGTATGTTTTATTGCTGATTTTAATGGCAGGCCAAATAAGAAAATACGGCAAATATACAGCTCCTGATTTTATAGGAGATAGATATTATTCTCAAGGATTGCGTGCTGCCGGAGCAGTAATTACTATATTTATATCATTTGCCTATTGCGTAGGCCAATTCGGAGGAATCGGATTGATGTTTAAATGGATTTTAGGAATTGATTACACATGGTCCGTAATAATAGGCGCGTCTGTAGTATTATTGTATACTCTTATATCAGGGATGTTAGGAGTAACTAAAAATATGCAGATACAGTATGTTATAATAATTATATCTTTTTTGATTCCTCTGATAATTCTTTCTTATAAATACGGATATTTCTGGCTTGTTCCGCAAATAGGATACGGAAATATAGTAAACGATATTGTTCAAGGCATTCCGGCCGGAAAAATTATTGATGGAGTAAAACTGACTAATGCGTATGGGAATAATTTTTCCACAGTGCCTAGTCCGGAATTTGCTATGCCGTGGGACGCTTCTACAGGTAAAAGTTTTTTTCAATGGATAGCTGTATGTTTTTCTTTGATGATAGGAACAGCCGGACTGCCGCATGTTATTCAGAGGTTTTATGTTGTTCCTAAAACTTCAGATGCAAGATGGTCAGTTGTATGGGGATTGTTTTTTATTTGTTTATTATACTGGAGCGCTCCTGTTTATTCTGCGTTTGGAAAAATTTTGTCTGCAGATCCCGAAGTTGGAACACTTGCTAAAGATGCAATCGTAGTATATACTGCTCAATTAGGAAAAATTAATCCGCTTATAGTTGGGTTTCTTGCCGCAGGAGCCATTTCTGCGGCGTTTTCAACAGTAGCAGGATTACTTGTGGCAGGCGCATCTGCATTTTCTCATGATTTATATGTTAAGGTTATAAATCCAGGAGCTTCTCCATCGAGCCAGTTACTCACAGCTCGAATCGGAACTGTTATTATGGCTGTTGCAGTTGCAATTGTAGCTTTAATGGAATTAGGATTGATAGCTCAACTGGTTGCAATTGCATTTTCACTTGCAGGATGTACGATTTTCCCTTTGTTTTTACTTGGAATATGGTGGAGCCGTTCAAATAAACAAGGAGCAATAGCAGGACTTGTAACCGGAAGTGTGATATCTCTTGTTTCTTTGACATATTTTATAGCTGCAAAAAACGGAATAAATTTGCCTGCTCATGATTTTATAACATACTGGCTTGATGCATGGTATTTTGCTTGGATTGGAGCTCCATTGGCAATAATAGCTAATATAACAGTATCACTTATGACAAAAGAACCTCCGGCGGAAATTCAGAATTTTCTTGCAGAACAGGTTCATGGACAATAATATATAAATTTTGTAAAAAATGGCAGAACTGCCATTTGG
>JAGOBX010000360.1 GCA_017999075.1 Candidatus Babelota bacterium
TGTTTTTTAATAATTCCCATAGCGTCTCAAAATCGCATACTCCGCCAGGTAATCTAAAACCAGCTCCGATAATCGCTATCTGCTCGTTATTTTTTATATTCAGCGGAACTATCTTATCCTCTGATTATTCAGTTCCAGCCAAACCTGTCAAATAATCCGCATATTTGTTGATTGTAGGATAATCAAAAGCAGTGTGCGCATTAAGTTTTTTCCCGATTTTTTTTGATATTACTCGGGTAAATTTTATTACTCCAGCTGAATCCAACCCCAATTCAAAAAATCCCGTGTTTCCATCAAATTCGTTTTTCCCAGGATTTTTTATGATTTTTTTCAGAGTTTGTTCAATCAGCGAAACAAAAATATTTTTTTTATCAGATTTAGTTTGCGCATATGTATTATTATCAAAATCTTTTTCCCGTAAATTCTTTAGTTCATCTATATGCTTAATTATATTTCCTGGAATATTTATGCAATTGATTTTGTTTTCCTGAAGATTAACTATTAATTCCGCTATCGTTTCATATTCACTTTCTTCTTTATACATCGGACAGAATACCGAATAATCCATAATTTTTCTTTCAATACATATTTTCCTAATATATTCTGTCAAAGTGGGATGTGGTCCTATTTCAATGAAAATCCGGTTTTCTTTATCAAGCACATCATTTATTGTCTTCTTAAAATTTAATCCGTTGCAAAGCTGTATAAGCCAGTAATTATACGAATAATCCGAAAACATATTCTGTTTTTGCGTATATGAACAATAAACAGGTATTTGCGGTTCAAAATGTTTTATATCTTTTAAAGAATCATAATATTTGCTTACAATATCTTTCGCCATAGAATGATGGAGAGCCGCATTTGTATTTATTATACCGCACAAAATTGACTGTTCTTTTAAATTTTTAATCAATATCTCAATATCTTTTTTCTCTCCGGCTATCAATGTATCTTCTGACGAATTTATTGATGTTATCTCTATTTTATATTTATTTTGCTCTATTATTTTTTGAATTTCCAATGAAGGCATTGATACGCTTGCTATAAGTCCTTTGTCTGCAATTTCAGCTATTATATTGGTATGGGAAAAAATTATTTTCAAACAGCTTTGAATGTCAATAACTCCAGCAGCATAAGCTGCGCTCACAGAACCAAGGCTGTGTCCTATAATGCAATCTGGTTTAATTCCATAATCTTTTAAATATTCGGTAAGCCCTATCTGTATAGCGGTAACTGCCATAATATAATGTATCGACTTTTCTGTTTTTTCTGGTTCATCAGAAAATATAAGTTTCTTTATTGAAACTTTAGATAAATCACAATATATTTTTTCTATTTTATCTATGGTCTCTGCAAATATTCCGCCTACTTCATAAAGATTTTTGCCCATACCCTGCCATTGACTGCCAAATCCGGAATATACAAATACAACTTTATTCATAAAACACATCCTAAAACCCGATTAACCGGAAAAATTTCTGATTATATAAAAAATATTTTTGCTGCAAAGCAGGAATTTTTTCAACAGTTCACTAAATCAGATAAAAAATAAAATATTTAATCCATCTATTTTTTCACAGCTTCAATTATCTTAAATGGACTTTTTGTATCTATAATTTTGTTAAGTTCAAAACCTGACTCTTTAAATAAAACTTTAAACTCCTCTTCAGTCCTCTCTTTTCCTCCGAATAGGGTCATCATTATAATATCAAGATAATAATTCATCATAACATCATTTTCCCTTTCTATCATAGTTTCTATAACGAGCAGTTTGTTTCCTTTTTCAAGAATTTCACAACAGTTTTTTAATATTATTAGCGAGTGTTCGTCGTCCCAATCATGAAGTATCCATTTCAATATTATAAGATCTGGTTTTATATTTAAAGATTCAAAAAAACTGCCAGCTACAAATTCGCAGCGCGAACCGAATCTGTTATTTTCTCTGGCTTTTTCTATTACTATTTCACAATCAAAAAGTATTCCCTTAATTTTATCAAATTTGTTCAGCAGAGGGAATAAAACCTGACCATAACCTCCGCCTATATCTGCTATAGTATTTATGCCTGTAAAATCATATTTTAAAATATAAGGCAGCGCTTGCCCTGATAATTCAGCCATACTATCTGAAAATACTTCAGAACGCTCCTTATTTTTATTGAAATATGAAAAAATATCTTCTCCGGCATAATATGTTTTATCTTTTTTATTTTTTTTTATTTTATCCGGCAGACTATACAATCCGTCAAAATATTCTGAAATCATCATATTTATCTGATTATATATTCTATATTTCTTTGTGTTCAGTAATGCTTGGCCATATTTGTCAAGACAATATTTCCCATTATTCAAAGCTAATATCTTCAAAAAAACCGAAGCTCTTAATATTCTGTATAAATTAACCTTGTCAGCATCTATTTTATAGGTTAATTCATCAAGCGAAAGATTATCTTTATGAAGCATATCCAAAATGCCGGTTTCTATCAGTGTCCTGAATATTTGCAATTCAAAAGGAATAGAACATTTAAGCAATATCGAATATTCAGGCAAAAGTTTATTTCCATCCACTGAAATGCCTGATTTTTCACAACTTTCATCATGAAAAAAAATATTATTCGTTATCAAATTAAATATTCCTTTAATAAAAATTTTTAATAAAAATAAAATATAATAAATAAAAAATCAATAATAAATTTTAAAAAAAATTTTTTAATAATATTGTTTTAATAAATAAATTTCTCATTTTTTAAAAATACAATTTTATACTTCAAAAAATACTTCAAAATAATTATATATTCTCATATTTATAAAAAAACTCAAAACATATATAATTGTTTGACATTTTAATTTTTACAAAAAAAATTGACAAAATAATTTATTTTTTTATAATTGTACAAAAATGGAGAGTGACAATTTATATGGAAAAAGAATCTAATTTCAAAACAAATCCTTCTGAAAAAAATTTTTCAAAAGAAGACCATGCAAAAAAATTGGTTAAAAATTATATGTGGTGGTCAATTGGCGCAGGTATTATTCCAATTCCTTTTGTAGACATGATGTCTGTAACTGGAGTTCAAATGAAATTATTATATGAAATGTCAAAAATTTATAATATCCCATTTAAAGAAAATGCCGTAAAATCAATTCTTTCAACTTTACTCGGTTCTATAGTCCCAAATTCCTTGTCTTATGGCTCTGTAGGTTCAATCATTAAATCAATTCCATTAATTGGAACCGTATTAGGCGCTATTTCAATGTCAATTTTTTCAGGAGCAGCTACATATGCAATAGGAAAAGTATTCATACAACATTTCGAATCAGACGGAACATTCCTTGATTTTGAACCTAATAAAGTTAAAGAATATTTCAAAGAACAGTTTAAGGAAGGCCAAAAAATCAGCGAAGAAATGAATAATAATAAAGATTCATTATGATATGATCGGATTATTTACCCTAAAAATCGATTTTTTAATCAAGGAAACAATAATACTTGAAGCTTATAAACTTTTATCTGCGGAAAGAATTGAATTTTTAAAAAAATACGTACACAAGGAAGATTTATTAAGAGGTCTTTATTCATCAATTCTTTCCAGAGCTTTAATATCAAGATACTTGAAAATACCAAACTCAAAAATCATATTTGATTTCAACAAATATTCCAAACCATTTTTGGCTGGTTTTGAAAATTTTCATTTTAATACTGCTCACTCAGGAGATTACGCAGTTTGTGCGGTAAGCGATACTCCGGTCGGTATTGATATTGAGGAAATAAAACCAATTGATTTAAACGTCGCAGAATATGCGTTCAGTGAATTTGAATATAAAGAACTTATTAAAAAAAAAAATGAAGATCAGCTTGACTATTTTTATAATATCTGGGTATTAAAGGAAAGTTATATAAAAGCCATTGGAACCGGTTTATATACTGAATTAAAATCTTTTTATTTTGAATTATCAGATAATAATGTGAAAATTCATAACTCAAATAATGATAATTTTTTACATTTCAGAATTTATGATTGTTTTTCCGGATATAAATGCAGTATTTGTTCTGAAAATATAATTTCCTGCATCAATCCTGAAATTCTTAATTTTTCCTGTTTGATTAATGAATTAAAAAACTAAAATTCTGATATGAATTTTATAATTTTATATTAAAAACTTTCGTCTTGTTAAATAAATTTATAAAAAATAAATTTCCTTGACTTTTTTTTTTTTTTTAGTAATATAAATTCTTATCTACGGAATATTAGGAACTGTTTCCAAAACAGTTTTTAGAGATTTATACAAAATCAGGTTAATATAAAAATTGATTTTTACAAAATTTTATT
>JAGOBX010000361.1 GCA_017999075.1 Candidatus Babelota bacterium
AAAATCTTTAAATTATCCTATACCTCCCGCAAAAACAGAAATTCCGGATGAATTTATTTCAGCAATAAAAAATATCAGTTCTTTAAATTCAGAATTTCTCAATGAAATTCCGGATAAAATCCGCGATCTGTATTCATTTGAAATATTAAAAAATAAATATTTAAATTTTATAAATAATATTATATCATAACAAAATATTTTAAAAATTTGTTTTATAATGACTTTTATTAAAAAATCAGGTTATGCTTTATTATTCTGTAAATTTTATTTACTCAAAAAAAAAAATTATTAAATTTTTATTAGTAGGTTTTTCTTCATTTGTTCTAAACCTTGCCGCATTATACCTGTTTATCTATATATTTGAAAAAATACATATGATCGACAGGCTGGCAGATTATCTTCCAATACAGCAAAAAGATAAATTCCCTGCTGATATAGCTAATATTGTAGCAATAGAAATATCTATTTTATTTAACTATATGCTGAGCAGAAACTGGACTTGGAATCATGTCGAAAAACATCACGGCAGTTTATTATTGTTTCAATGTCTTAAATTTCATCTGGCAATTTTACCCGGCGGAATTTTAAGGATAATCATTTTTCCGGTTTTAGCGCATGTGGCAAAAATAAATCCAACTGTAAACACTATGATAGGCGTAACTATAGCTATGGTGTTAAATTTTTTATTTTATGATAAAATAGTTTTTACAGCTAAAAAAAAAGGCAAAAAAATTGAATTGTAAAATTTGCGGTTCAGACAAAATAAAATCTTTTTTTGTAAAATCAGATAATACCGGCCTGGCGAAATGTTTGCATTGCGGCGTTTTTTTTACAGAACCGATTCCTTCTCAATCGCTGATAAACGATTTTTATAATAAATCAGATTATTTCAATCACTGGTTTAAATACAAAAATGTAAAACTTGAAACCGATAAACTCAGATTTGAAAATATTTTAAACTATCACCCAAACCCATGTAAACTTCTTGATTTCGGATGCGGCCCTGGTTTTTTTTTAAATATAGCAAAATCTAATGGATTAGAAGTTAATGGGGTAGAATTTTCTGATTTTGCCATAAATTATGCCAAAAATGAATTTAACATTAAAATTGATAAATTCACAGAATTCCCATTAAAATTTGAAGACAGTTATTTCGATACAATAACTGTATGGCATACTTTAGAACATTTGCATGATCCTAAAACCGCATTATCAGAATTCAGAAGAATTTTAAACGATAAAGGAATAATTATAATTGAGGTTCCAAATATAAACGGATTGCTTACTATTCTCCGCGGAAAAAAATCTCTTCCATTAATTGAACATTTATTTCATTTCAACGTAAAAAGTTTATCTATTTTACTTGAAAAATCAGGATTGAAAATAATATCTGCTACCCCTGGAAGACCTGGTTATACCAGAACAGGTTTCAAAATATTTATAAAAAAAGCTTTAGCAAAACTCGGAATCTTAATATTTAATATTACCGGAATCAATTTTGGAGACACCATTCTTATATATTGTAAAAAAAAAACTTGTTAATTTAAACTTTATAATTATAATTTTTACAGTTTCTTTTTTATGATTTCAGATTATTATTTTATAATAAAATAATGAAAAATAAAAACTTTGTTCAACTTGTAACTGTAAGCGGTAAAGTTCAGGGCGTAGGATTCAGATATTTTGTATATAATCTTGCTCTTCAGCTTGGCATTAAAGGGTGGATAAAAAATATGCCTGACGGAACAGTTAAAGCCGTTTTATCAGGAAATATTGATAAAGTTTACAATATTATTACTTATATAAAAAAAGGGCCTCCGTTATCACGTGTTGATAATGTAATTATAACAGATTATCCTGAAGATGAAGATTTTATAAATTTTTCTATCCGATAAAGATTTAAACCGAATGATTAAAAATTTTATATTATTATTATTATTTATAATAACAATAATTATATCTGGTTGCGCCGTCAAACGCGGCGGATATCATTATCAAGTTAAAGCCGGAGAAACAATAAATCAAATATCTCAAAAAGTAAATATTCCCGGTGACTTGATAATGAAATCAAATAATATATCTGATCCGACAAAATTAAGAGCCGGAAAATTAATATTTATTCCTGTGTATAAACCCGGCTCATCCGCTGATATTAAAGAATCTCCAAAAAATAAAAATATTTCTTCAGAAACAAAAAAAGACATAAAACAGCCGGTAAAAACAAAAAAACAAAAAACAGATAAAAACAAAAATTCAATCTCTAAAAATAAAGAAAAAACAAAACAGCCTTCTGTGATTAAAGATTTTGATTTTACATGGCCTGCTGCAGGGAAAGTAATAACATTTTTTTCTCCGCTTACAAGGGGGTTGACTATCGAAGTTGAGGAAAACAGCGATATAAAAACTGCAGGGCCAGGAGTCGTAATTTATACAGATAATTTAAAAGGTTACGGCAACTCTGTTATAATTAAGCACAACGAAAAATATATGACGGTTTATACTTATTTAAAAGAGGTTACGGTTAAACCCGAACAACCTGTTAAATCAGGAGAAATTATAGGGAAAGCAGGAATTAACGATACTGCTCCTGATTTTGATAAACCTGTTATTCACTTTGAAATAAGGCAGTCTGAAGGCGGAAATCCT
Source organism: Candidatus Babelota bacterium (assembly GCA_017999075.1). Classification (GTDB taxonomy): domain Bacteria; phylum JAGOBX01; class JAGOBX01; order JAGOBX01; family JAGOBX01; genus JAGOBX01. The sequence goes on from JAGOBX010000361.1 coordinate 2,647, forward strand.
GTTGCTGTAAATCCGCTATTATTTCTTGATTAAAATTGATGTAATAAAAAACTATAATCATGGACAATCAAATGAATATGTCAGATAATAAAAATAATGTTACCCCAAAAAAAAATCAGTCAAACCCTGCAACTGATTCATTAAAAAAAAATAATAAACAAATTGATATAACAAAACTTACCGATTCAAAAAATTATCAAAAACTTGTTAAATATGCCCGAATTAATAATAACGTAGTAACTATTGACGCCGTAACGGAATTTTTACCAGGAATTGAGCTTGATGAAATAATTTTTTTATTAAAGCAGGATGGCATTGAATTAATCGACGATTCCGAAATTCAGGATGATGATTCGGCAAATGAAACAGAAGATTCAGAATTAAAAGAAAACCCGTTTGTACAGGATTTAATTAAAATTTATTTAAAAGAAATCGGAAAATATAGTTTACTTACTCCTGAAAAAGAAAAAGAATATTCCGATGAGTTACAGGGATACAAAAACAGCATAATAAAAATCCTCGAAACAAACAATATTAAAAAACCTTCATTCGATGAAATAAAAGAATATTTTTTCAAACGGGATCTTAAAACAATAAAATCAATGTTTACAAAGAATTCAAATTGTTCTGAAGATGTTTTGAATAAAATTTTCAAATCAATAATAGATAAAATGAAAATATACAGCGAAATACGTACAGCTTTTACAGAAGCCAATCTTCGTCTTGTCGTAAACATAGCAAAAAAATATTTAAATCAAGGGCTGCCTTTTCTTGATTTAATAAATGAAGGCAACCTCGGATTATTGACAGCCATAGAAAAATTTGACACAAAATTCGGATATAAATTCAGCACTTATTCTTGCTGGTGGATAAAACAAAGCATTCGAAGAGCTTTAGTTGATAAAAGTAAGAATATACGCCTGCCTGTGCATATAGCAGATTTAATTTCAAAATACAAACGCACAAATTCCAGGCTTTTATTTGAATTAGGAAGGACTCCCAGTATTGAAGAAATTGCTTCGTCTATGCAATTAACTCCTGAAAGAATAATCCAACTAACCCTTGCTGCTCAAGACATAACCTCCCTTGATATATCGGCTAACGACGAACAAAGTTCTATTGCGGAACTTATTGAAGATGAAAGCGCTCAAAATTCATTCAACAATATTGACATAAAAGATTTAAGCAATACAATAAATAATCTGCTTAAAGACTTTAATGAAAAAGAGCGCGCTGTTATTTGTTATAGATTCGGACTGAATAACTGTCAGCCTATGACTCTAAATGAAATAGGAGAAAAAATGGATTTATCAAGAGAGCGCGTACGTCAGATTCAGGACAAAACAATGATAAAACTCCGCAAACTTCTTGAAAAAGATAAATTTAAAAATTTTACTTCACCATATAAAACTTAAATAAAATTGACATTTAAAAGATTTGGGTTTTATAGTATGTGTCATAAAAAAATTTACAACACCCTGTATATCTTAACCTTTTCATGTTTTCCTTTAACTGTAGTTTCTTCCACAAAATCAATCTTAAACTTATCTTTAACTTTTAAATAAGTCGATTCTGAAATAAGGATTTCTTCTTTTGCAGCTATTGACTGAAGGCGGGCTGCAAGGTTCACGTTATCGCCTATAGCAGTATAATCAATACGCTGTACAGAAC
>JAGOBX010000362.1 GCA_017999075.1 Candidatus Babelota bacterium
GAAGATCATGATTGAATAAATAAGTATTTTTTTCTTTATTATTTCCAATAAAATGAAGAAAATTATTGTCGCAGAATTTTTTCATTGCAGAGAATAAATTTATTTTCAGTCTCATTTTTTTTGATATATACTCAATGACTTCAAACTTGAATTCTCTTCCTGCGATGGCTGCAAATGACAAGATTAATTTTTCATTTTCAAAAAATTTGTCGAATTGGCTTATAATAACAGAATTTACCGAATCAGGAATTTTAGAATTTTCTAAAACGTTTTGAGAAGAATTAATAATCTGTGAAATGAAAAACGGGTTGCCTGAAGTTTTTTGATAAATTTCAAAAGCGTATTTGTTTGAAATATTAGAATTGATATTCAAATTTTTAATATATTGTTTCATTTCGGAAAAAGTAAATGGTTTTATATCGATTTTAGTATATATCCGATTGTCGCAATCATTGATGAAAATATTTTCAGGCCGTTGAGTCATAATAAAATATAGTTTTTTTATATTTTTTTGATTTTTGTTATGTTTTATTAATTCCTGAAGAAGTTCAAGAGAAATTTCATCAATCCAGTGAATATCTTCTAATATTATAAGAACCCTGTCTTCTGCCAATATAAAAAATAATTCTATTATTGACTGAAAAAATTCTGATTTATTGTTTTTGCTGTCATGATTGGAATATTCATCAGAGTTATCTTGAATTTTTATATCGAGCAGGTTTGCTATGAGCGGAATGCATTTTAATAAGTATTGTTTTTGAATCGCCAATAATGATTTTTTTAAATCATGACCGATTTTTTCTGTTATTAATTTTTTTAGTAACTGCTTCCACATATAGAATGGAACTGAGGAAAGATGAAGCGAATATCCTGCTGAAAAAATTTTAAATCCGTTATTGATAAATATTTTTTGTATATGACGGACAAAAGAAGATTTCCCTGTTCCAGCCTGTCCGATTATGTGAATAAAATACGGGAAAAAATTTTCGTTATATAATATTTTTTCTACAATTTCTGTTTCATTTTTTCTGCCTAAAAATATAGTATAGTCTTTTCTTAAAATATTTTGAGAATCTTTTTTTCCTATTAATTCAAAAAAATCATATTTTTCTTTTATTCCTTTCAAGTAAGCATATTTTTTTTTAAACTTAAAAAGTTCTGAATGTTTTTCAGCAATGTCAGAACCGCAGTATATTTTATCTTTCGGAGCAATAGACATAAGTCTTGCTGCAATATTGACTACATTTCCCATGACAGTATATTCTTTTCTGTTCAAGGAACCTATCAGTCCTATGAAAGCATTACCATAATTTATTCCTGTTTGTTGAGATATTCGGCATTTGCAAATATTTTTTTTACATTTGGTTCTGATTTCTGAATTTATTTTTTTTATAGCATCTCTCATTTCAATAGCGAACCTCAATGTGTTTTCGGTAAAGTTATCGTAACACACTGGCGCCCCGAAAATTATTAAAAATTTTTCTCCGGAATGAGATATATCGCTGCGCAGAAATTCTCCTTTGTAAGCTGTTGTAATATCAATTAATTTTTCAAAATAGCGTTTAACAGATGATTTTAAATTATCGCAAAAATGTTTTTCATTCAAACTTATCATGTCTGAAAAACCAGAGATATTTATGAATACAACTGCAATATTTCTGTTTACGGAAAGCAGATCGTATTTATAATTTAAATTTATTATGCTTGATAAAACAGCTGAAGGAATAAACTGAAATAATTTAAAACATAATTCACGGCATTTATTTCTGTCAATCTCAAAATCAGAAATGCGTTCCATGCTGTTTTTAAATTCTTGAGGATAAACATAATTAGAATTATTGTTTATGTAAAAAAAGTCTTTTGATCCTTTTACCTGAATTAAATTAAATTGAGGAGGTAATTCTATAGCAGATTTGCGTGAAATTACGATTTCTCCTGATTCTGCCATTTTTTCCGCTTCAGCAAGTTTAGATAAAGTTTTTCCGCAAATATAATATTCTTTTCTGATATTTTTATAATTCAATACAGTAGATATTACTTCTCCGCTGCTTATACCTATATGAATATTAAAAACATATTTTTTTTTAAATATTTCAATAGGCTGTTTGTTTTTTAAAAAGTCAATAATCTTCAATGCCGTAAATGCAGCATTTATTTTTGCCATTGATTTGTTAGTTATATTTTCAGGATACATAGCCATTAAAGAATCTCCGCCGAATTTTAATATAGAACCGCCATATTCATTTATAATGCTGATAAAATTAGTGAAAATAGAATTTATCGTGGTTGTAAGAATTTCAGCAGCTTGATCTCCGGAGTTTTGTAATTCATTTAATAATTTCGTGAATCCGCTAATATCTGAAAACAAAAATGTGTAATGAACTTTTCTGAAATCGAATTTATAATTATTCGGTTTTTTCAGTAAAATAATCAGCAGATAACTTGGAATAAATATTTGTAAAATCCCAAACAATTTTTTATAGTCATCGTTAGTTTTCAAGTTGCTGAAAATTTCAGGTAAAAATTCATGGCGTTCATTATGGCTGCTTAAAAGAGATATTCTGGTTTCAGATTGAGTTGAAAATGAACTGTGATATGACGGCATATCTGATTCTAAAAAGTTTTTAAAATACGGAATAGATTCATTTGTTTTTTCAGTGTTATAAAGACAATCTCCGATCAAAAACAGAACGTCTCTATTTAATCTTTCATTACTTTTTAAATAAGATAGAGCCGTTTCATATTCGCCGTACCACCATAGTTTCACTCCTTTAAAAAAGTTACAAGATGACTCTGAAATATTTATTTTTTGATTAATCGGAATACCAAGTTTGTTTAATGTAAGTTTTTCAATATCTGCTATAAGTTCTCCATATACACGGCGTAAAGGGATAATATTTTTGAGTGAATCGTCGAGTTCAATAAAATACCTGTGTTCCGGAAGATATGCTTTGGTCAATCCGCATAAACCCTGAATAGTTTTTAAAGAAATGGAATAATATTCGCAATAATTTTTAAATGTCAGATTTTGATAATATACTTCTTCTATGCTGCCGTAATTTTTATAAATTTTTATCATTTCGGCAATTTTAGGTTCTGAAACTTTTATTGTCCTGCATACTGATTCAATAGCCATTTCAGGGGATATGTAAAACGGTTCGGCAATTGTAACAGGATGTGATTCTCCTTTTTTTTCTTTTTTTGATTTAATACCGGCAATATATTCCGGCAATTCTTTATGAAGTGAAATTTTATCTAATATTTCTGAGCATACAGAGTAATAAGTTTCAGGAAAATTCATTTTGTTCATCTCAAAATTATTTTTATAATAAAAACAATTTGAACTGTATGAAAAATTAGATGCGTATTTATCCGCTGTTTTAATATATATGTCGTGAATGAAAGATGATTCGAAATCAGGGTAATGGCAATCATTTGTAAGAACAGGATTGCAATTATATTTTTTGCACATTCCGGAAATAAAAGAATTTACTTTTGACTGCATTGCGATGTCGTGGCCTGAAACTTCAGGATAAAAATCTTTACCGAATTCTGAATAAAATTTTTTGAAAATAAGTTCGGCTTGTTCAATGTTTCCTGATGATAAAGAAATCCCTATTGGTCCTCCTATGCATCCTGATAAAACGATAAGTCCTGCTTTCCGTTCAATTAATTTATTTAATTTTACTACAGCATATTTTGGCGGAAGAAAATTATCTGTCCATGCATCTGAAACGATCCGGACAAGATTAAAAAAACCTTCCAGATTTTTTGCTAAAACAACAAGATGGGAAATCTTATTGTTTTTATTATCTTCAAAAGAAAAATATAATTCACATCCCAGAACAGGAATTATATTGTTCTCAATGCAGGAAAAGTAAAAAGGCCAAACAGCGGCCAAAGTCCCGTGATCAGTTATCCCCAATGCTTTATGATTATTTTCTTTTGCAAGTTTTACTGCACTTTCAATGCGTAAAACACTGTCGGAAAAAGAACCGAAAAAATGATTATGCAAATGAAAATACATTTAAAAATCCGGATATATTGAATAATGTTTTATTAATTAACCTGCCGTTTTTTTTTAACTGATTTTTTAGGTTTTATCATTAAAAAAATCTTTTTGCAAATTTGTTCAGCAGTAAGATTATTTATTTTCAGCAGATATTCTCTTGAGCCGTAATTAAAATTATATTCGTCGTTTATACCTATTCTTTTAAATTTTATATGAGAATTAAAATTGTATTCTGATATTATTTCTGCAACCGCGCTTCCCAGTCCGCCTATTATATTATGTTCTTCGACAGTTACAGCT
>JAGOBX010000363.1 GCA_017999075.1 Candidatus Babelota bacterium
TTACAAGGAATATTATAAAAATTATCGGATTAAAATATGCGGTTCCTAAACTTATAGAAGAGGTTTCAAAAGAAAATTCTACTTTATATGGCAAAGATGTATATATATGTTTGCGGAATATAGTTGACGCAGTAGCATTTAAGGGAAAAAGCGTTGAAGAAAAATTTAAAGCTCTTTCTGAAGCAAAAAATATTTATAATCAATCGATTTTTTCTTTATCTTACGATCAAAAGTCATTTTTAATTAAAAATTTGCCTGATTTTGATGAAGTTATAGATAATATAAAATTTTTCCGCAGTTGTTTTTCAATGAATATTTACAATATGGCTAATACGATATTAACTATGACTATATGTCAGATTACAGGTTATGATTTAAATACTCTGTTTCTTGAAGGAATAAGCCACATTGAACGTTTTATCCAGCACTCTTTATTTACAAATAAAAATTGGGATTTAAAAACGCTTCAATCTAATTCTCCTAAATTAATAATTCCGATTGGAGCTGCCGGATGCGGTAAATCAACTTTTTATAAGGAACTGGGTAATGTCATAAATATTTCATGTGATAATGTAAGATATCTTTTATTTAAACAATATGGTCCTTGCTTTCAATCATGGGAAAGCTCTCTAAGCTGGTGGGTAGTTAATACGTTAACTGATTATTATTTAAACCGCGGGTATTCAGTATTTTACAATGGAGTAAACACAGATGCCCAGTACAGATCACCTATGACCATGGAAGTTCACGATTCAATTTATGAGGGTTTAAAATATAATATAAAATTAGTTTATTTTGAACCTCCGGTAAAATTAAATCATCAGGAATTGCAGGAATTAAAGAATATTAATTTGTGGGCTCAACCAATTGAAAAAATGGATTTTTCGAAGATTTCTTCAAATGTAAGAAAAATAATGGAAATGATAAAAAATAATTTTGAACGTACAATGCAAAGAACAAAGGAAATTCGAGACGGAATTAGAGAACAGGATCCGTTCGATATTTTATATTCAGTTCCTGCTCCAATAGTTAAAATGTTTGTTGAACAAAATTTTGATGTTCCAAACACCAATAATGTTACAATAATTCCAAGAAAAGAAATTCCTGATGAAAATGAACGTATAAAATTTTATCGCAGTTATACTGAAAAACTTATAAATTGATTTTTAGAAAAAAATAAGTTCATAAATATTTCAAAATGCAATCCCTTATAAAAAGTGATTGCATTTTGAAAAAACTCTGCAATTTTAAAAAAATCCACTATTATTTAATCTATAACACATAATATCCTGTATTTGTTATTTTTTTCAAATCGTTAAATATTGATAAAAAATCAGTTAACAAAAAAACACAAAAAAAAATTGACAACAAGGGAAAAGTAGGATATATTGGAAATATGGGAAATATAAATTTGATTTTTAATAAATATTTTATTGGAGTGATTTATATGATTCTAATAGTGATTATTGATTATTTAAAAACAAAATTATTAAAAAACAATACATTAAATAGAAATAATAAATATAAAATTTTTCAAAATGTTGATATATAATATAATTAAATTGAGGTTTTTTTTTAGAAAAGGAGTGGCATTTGCTAAATTAACCCACAAACTGCAATAGGAATTTGAAAAATTTCTGAACATGCGATAAAATATTAGGTTTCAGCAATTTCAAAAATACAAAAAATTATAGAGCAGTTTTTGGTTTTTTAGAAGTTTTAACAAGCGTACATATATGTTTTGAAAAACTTCACTTTCGCCCTACTGTATTTTTCGGGTTTAAAACAAATCTTCATCACTGACATTATCAATTCCAATAGAATTAATTTTTTTAGAAAAATAACCTGTCGGATAAATTTGAATAATAATAGTTCCAGTATCAGGAAATTTATTTTTAATTTTTAGAAATCAATATAATAGCAGTATGATTTTTAATGTTAATTTTGAATTTATTATTTTTTATGTTAATAAAAGTTCCTGTAACTGCATTTTTTAGTTGATTAATTTTTATCCAATCAGGCAGAGATATACTCATTTGTCCGTTGAAATTTCTTGATAAAATAACTATAGCTTTGTTGTTAAAATGAGTTAACATATACACATAATATTCCTTTTCTACAGCAAGCGGAGTAAAATCTCCATATCTAAATACAGAATTTGATTTTCTGATTTTGTTTAATTTAGATACATATTTCAAAACTGATTTTTCATGTTTTGACAGTTCTTTTCCGAATCGCATCATCCTGCGGTTATCAGGATCATTTGCGCCAGTCATACCGAATTCATCGCCGTAATAAATTAATGGTATGCCTGGAACAGTCATTAAAAAGGCATAAGCCAAAGTTAATTTATTATAGTTATAAGGATTATCAACTTTAACTCTATGTTTCCAGCCGTATTCTTTTTCATCAGGAAAATTAGTTGAAAATTCTCCGTCTGCATAAGCCATGAATCTCGAAAAATCATGATTGCCAAGAATGTTTGACATTATGCTTTCAGTACCATATATTTTCAGAGAATTTAAAAAACTTTTATTGAGTTTTTCAAATCCGTAAAGTTCAGCCGCGAATATATCTCGGATGTCCCAGTATAATGGAAAATCAAATTGACCATTAATTTCGCCGGGATTAACATATTCCATAATTTTTTCTCTTTCGGAAATACTTTCTCCTACCATATAAAATATTTTTTTTCTTGGAATTTCAAATTCATGTTTTATTCTGTGTTTCAGTTTTTTCCAGAATATATGATCTATGTGTTTTACCGCATCAAGTCTGAAGCCATCGATATCAGTTTCTTGGATCAGCCATAATGCGTTGTCAACCATATAATTTACAGAGTTAGGGTTACTGTAATCAAAAGAAGGCAGAAAATCATCAAACCATGTTGTTAAAGGATATTCGTCATAAAGCCTTATATTTTTTCTTCCATCAGGGAGATTCAATATTCCGAAATATTCAGGATGTTCTTTATAAAGCGGATGTTCCTGATGTATATGATTTGCGACAAAATCCACAAGTATTTTTATTTTATGTTTATGAGCGGTTTTGACCATTTTTTTTAAATCTTCAAGCGTTCCTAAATTTTTTTCGATTTTGTAAGAATCTACAGGCCAATATCCGTGATACCCGGAAAATTTTCTATGAGGAGGCAATGAATCCCGGTAAGGAATGTCAGGATTTTCATTTACAGGCGTGATCCATATAGAATTTATTCCTATTCTTGAAAAATACCCGTCTTCAATTTTTTTTGTTATTCCGTTGAAGTTTCCTCCTAAAAAATTTGCGCGTACGGCAAGTTCCTTGTCTATAATTCTGAAATCCGATTTATTTTTGTAATTATAAAATCTGTCTGTAAAAATGAAATATAATATTGAATCTTTCCAATTGTGAATTTTTTTTGAAAGGTTGAGTTCATAAGATTTTGAACAATAAGTTCCATCTGAAATCAGCATTATATTCAATTTGTAAATATGATTATTAATTTGGGAAGCTAATGAACTGTCAATAGTTTTTTTATCAATTAAAATTTCAATATTTCCTGGTTTAAAATCATTTATTTCTTTTATAATTTTGTTGTTAATTAAAAAAAACGCACGTATATTACTTTTAATATTTTGTTCTGAAAATATGTGGAAATTAAATAAAACTCCTGAATCTTTTTCTGTTTTACTTGTAGAAATTATGTTTATATTTTTTTCATTTACAGGAGTTCCTAAAGACAAAATGCTGTTATATCCGCCAAGTCCGTCAGGAACGCTGTCCTGATTTGACAGATCCGAAATCCAATTAGTATCATCAATAACAAATTTGTATTTATAAGCTCCTGCTTTTAATTTCAAAGTTGTTGAATATTCATCTGTTCCGGTTTTTTTCATTATATTTGCATTAGGATTCCATCCGTTAAAATCTCCTGCTAAAGAAATTTTTATATTTTTTTTCGAGTTATAAATGAAAGTTTTTTCGAACTCGGATTTGACAATATTCATAAAAAATGTCTGTTCTATATAGGTTTCGTTATAAAAAACCTCCATAGTTACAGGAGTAATTCCAATTTTATTATTAGTTTTAATACTGATTTTTGCTGAATTGGTATCATAAACAATAGATTCTATAATTTTTTCATCGTAATTTTTAAAAATAATCGATTTTATTGAATCTATCGGAACCAGCATAAATTCTTCAAGGTTTATAAGATTTCTGTTATTAATTTCTGCATTCAATACAGAAATTGTAAAGAAGACAGGCGAATTTGTTTCTGATTTTTTTTTTATATTTTTTGAGTATAAATTTTTGTTAAATGATAATGTC
>JAGOBX010000364.1 GCA_017999075.1 Candidatus Babelota bacterium
GTCTATAGTAAATTCTTTAATTAATTTTGAATTAAACCCTATATTTAAATTCAACATTCCTGAATAGAGAGCGATTTTAGCTGAAACCGGTTCAGCATATTTTAACGCGAATTTTAATTTTGAACTATTAGGATTATTATTCTGCGGATCTGTGAAATTTATAATTGACAATATGGTTTCTTTAGTTATTGAAGTTAAAGTGAGAACAGCATCAATATTATTTATATTGAGTGTTTTAGTGTCTGAAAATGCGTTTCTCATTGATAAATCAAAAGTAGCAGATACTGGAATTTTGTTTCCTGAATACTTTGCTCCGTAGAAAAAACGGTTTAAATCAGAATTGTTGATTTTTGCTTTAAACGACATTCTTTTTTTTATTAAATCATAAAACATATTAAAAGAAGAAGAACCGTCAAACAAATCAAGCACCACATTATTCAAATATAATAAATTTTGGTTTATAGAAAAATTCCCGGAAATATCCGAAAAAATAAAATTATCATATTTGATTTCGGCTATGTTAAAATTTCTTGATTTATCAGAAAAAGACAGTTCACCAGTTCCGGCTGATTTTTTGTTTGCATCAGGATTCATTGAATAATTTTCAATATTTAAATCAGCGTTCAACCCTGAAACAGATAAATTGATATTTTTAATATTAAGATCGCATTCGGATATTCTAAGATTTCCTGAAATAACAGGAAAATCATCAGGTTTTTTTACGAAATATATTTTAGAAATTAAATAAGCGCTGTATTTAAAATTTTCATTCAAACCAAACAAACTTGAAATTTTTGCGGCATCGCAGTTAAGTTTTGAAAAGTCTGCGCGGATAAAACTGCGTTCGTAAAATTTTAAAATATTTTTTTTGTTTCCTGAATAAACGGATTCTAACCAGTTGTCAGGAAATTCCGAGTGACAAACAAAATTTGTTTCAAATATTTTTCCGCAATCTAAACGTGATTTCAAATTAAAAATTTTTAAATCGTTAGATGATAAAGAAATATCGGTACTGCCTTCGGGAATTAGGAACTCTGAATTTAAAAATGATACGCTAAAGTTTTTCCATTTTGATTTTAAAAAAAAATTTTGTTCTGATTCTGAATTTAATAGGGTGATTTTAGAATTCGATAAAAAATATTTATTTTGAAGAATACTTTCTTTTGAAACAAAGTCTATAGAAAAATTTCCAGCAGACTTAAGCAGATTATTAAAATAAGAGATAGAATATAATGAAACCGTATCAGCAGACGAACTTATAAATTTTGTAATGTTGAGTTTTTTTGATTTTGAAAAGTTTATATTTAAAGAACAGTTTTTAAAAGATACATAATTTTTAAAAAAAAATTCAGACGCGGACATTTCTGATTTAATAGATAATTCAAAATCAGGAGAAATATTAAAATTTTTATCAAAATTCAAACTGCCTTTAATTGAACCTGAACTTTTTAAGTTTTCTACAGCATATCCGCTTCCGGCAAATTGAAAATTATTGATATCAAACACCAAATTAAGGTTTTTAACACCGAGTTTTTTTGTTTTAAAATTATATGATATAGCAGTAGTATCGTTATTAATTATATTTAAATTCAGTTTTTTTGATAATCCGTAAACATCATTTTTTGCTGCTGACGAATATTGAGTCAGACCTGTCAGATTGATTTTATTGTCGGCCATTAATAATTCAAAATCAATTAAATCAGTATCATAACTGCAATTGATTTTTAAATTGGAATTTATTACTTTTCCGAATTCCAGCAGCATATTTGATTCGATTTTTTTATCAGACAGATTTATTCTGCATCCTGAGGCAATCAGAATTCTGGTTTGGAAAATTTTTATGCCGGTGCTTGAGTCTGAATAATCAATATTCGAATTTATCTTGGTTTGTAAATTATAATGACTATTTGATTTTGACAGAGATATGTGCGCCTCAGGCAAATATGATTTTAACGTGATTCCTGAATATGAATAATCAATTGTTTTATTGCTTTTAAACGATAAAACTGAATGAATAATTCCGCTGTCTGCTGAAACCGACCCGTATATTTTGGAATTTTTTATAACTGCGGACTGAACTGAGTCTCTGTAAGATAAATTAAAATCACCTATATTAATTTTTTCGCACCTTATTTTAAACGGTGATGATAATGAATTTAAAAATTTATCAATGTTAAGGGGTTCTGTATCTTCTTTAAAAGGTGAAGTGTCAGTATAATCAACAGATAATGACTTGATTGAAAAATCATTCAAATCATAATTTTTATTTAAAAAATTTTTGTAGTTGCCGAATGATAAAGCTAACCCTGAAAAATTTATTTTAAAATCATCTGATTTTATAAGTTCAAATTTTTTTATTGATAAATTTTTTTTTGTAATTTTGATTCCGCTGATATGAAATTTTTGAATTTCAAACCGTTTTAATAAATAATTGTATGATTTTAATTTTATATATGGATAAAAAAAATAGCCTGCAGTTAATAATAATAATAAACCAATCAGGGAAATTAAAATAAAATATTTAAAAACTTTCATTATTGACAATATAAAATTTTGTTAGGATTGACAGGTGGTTCGGGGAAATTTAAGCGTTACAATAATTCCTTTATTTATTCCTTTGTTATAAATTGAAATTTTTCCATTATGCAGTTTTATTATTTCGTTAACAATGTTCAACCCTATTCCGTCTCCTGTTACCCCGTTTTTTTTATCATCGGAGTCACGATAAAATCTTGCCAATATTTCTTCAGGATTGTCTATTGACAATCCCCATCCGAAATCTTCAATTTTAAATTCAATGTATTCGTCCGAACTTCCGGTCGATACAAGTATGTTGAGCGGACTTTCAGGATCACTGTATTTATAAGAATTATCAAAAATGTTTATAAATATTTGTTCCAGTAAATGCATATCTGCTTCAACATACTCCTGGTTTGATAAATCAAATTTAATTGATATTTCCCGTCGGCATGATATTTTTTTGTTTTGAATATATTCGTTTATTATTGTTTCAAAAAAACCTTTAAGATTAATGGTTTCAATATTAATTTTAAGTTTGTTGTTTTCAATAAGAGAAATATATTTAATTTTGTTAAGCAATACCCCTATTCTTTTTGCATTCCGCTCAATAGATTCTATACAATTATAAATATGAGGGTTATTTTTTATTTCAGATTCGTTTTTCAGCAAATTAGAATAGCCCATAATAGGAGCAAGCGGATTTTTTAATTCATGCGATAAATTTTGAATATATTTTGTGTTGGTGGAAAATTTGTTTTCATAGCTTTTTACATCTGTAGATAACATTGAAATCTGTTCTATGTAATCATTTCTTATGCTTTGCAATTTTTCTATAGTTTTTAATTTTTCTTCTAAATCAGTATTTAATTCAATACATTGATTGTTAAGTTCATTTGAGTAAAACAAAAATCGTAATAATCCGAATAATAAGGGGAAACAGAATAATGATACATAAATTGTCAAGTAGTCAAGTTTGAGCAAAAATATATAATATATAAAATAAGGGATGAAACTGAAAATAAAAAATACGATAAGAAAAATCATTGTATTTTTTTTTGAGATATGACTATCAAGTTTAAAATAAAAAATAAGAGATGTAAGCAATGAAATAAATATTATTATAAATAATGTTGAATTGTAAGGAGCTTTGACTATAATATCGCCTGAAAGGAAATTCAAAAGAGCTGCAGCAAGAACAGAGTTTGAATTGTTATAGTTCAAATCTGATGTTTTCCAGTAATTGCTGTATCCCGGTACGTCCACTCCGATTATAATAATATAGTCTTTTAATGATTCAACGTTATTTTTTAAGATAAACCGTTCGTAAAATTCCATATAGTTTATTTGTTCGATATTTTGTTTTAATACCGGAGAATAATAATTAATATAAAAGTTGTTGTCTGAAATTTTTTTCTTGCCTGAAATTGAATCAATGAACAATATGTTATCTTTCATATAAATTGAAGAATTTATTTTTTTTGCAAGTTTAACAACAAAATGGTCATATGATTTATTGTTTATGTTGAGAAATAAAGGAGATAATTTTCGTAAATGTCCATCTGAATCAAGAGATATATTTAATATTCCGAAATTTTCATAAGTGCATTTTATGTTATCATTTGGTCCTATTATTTTTTCGAAGTCCTTATAATAAAATGCGCCGAAGACTACAGTGGTATCAGCAATAAATGTGAGATTGTTATTGCAGTCTTCATTGTCTGAAAAAACTAACGGGAGACCTATGGCTAAGGGATTTTTAGCTTTTAATACTTTTAAAGCTAAATCGTAA
>JAGOBX010000365.1 GCA_017999075.1 Candidatus Babelota bacterium
AAAATTGGTTGAAAAATATTTTTTTCAAAAAATTCCATTTTTTGCTGTTTTATGATTTTTGTAGGCGGCTTTTTTTTCTTTAAACTCTGTAATTTATCGAATGTCATGTTGAGTTCTCGAAATTGAAAAAAATTCCGGACAAAAAATTTTTAATTGTTTTATTTTCTCAACATTTTATAATTATTTTAAAATAACAAGTTTAAGGATTCTTTATGGAAAAATCTGTGCAAAATCTTTATGAAGTATGCAGCAGTCCTCAGATACTAACTGAAGAAACAAACCGCAGTGTAATGCTTGATGTTATAATAGCTTTAATTCCAGCAGGATTATGTTCTTTAATGGTATTCAGGATAAATGCGTTAATTGTTATCTTATTATCCGTATTATTTTGTGTTTCAATAGAATATTTATTTTCAAAAATTTTTTTTAAAAAAAACACAACAGGAGATTTATCAGCTGCGGTTACAGGAATACTTTTGGCATACAACCTTCCTGCAACATCGCCGTGGTGGCTGATTCTGGCCGGTTCATTTTTTTCGATAGTTATAGGAAAACTGGTATTCGGAGGAATCGGTGAAAACATATTCAATCCTGCTTTAGTCGGGCGAGTGGCGCTTCTTGTTTCCTGGCCGGCATTTATGACTAAGTGGGCAAAACCTCAACCAATAAGTTCTTTTTCAGACATATTCAAAAATATTGATTCTGTAACTGCCGCAACTCCGCTTGGAATTTTAAAAGAAAAAGGAATTAATTATATTAATAATTCAACGCAATTCTCAGTTATTCCTGATTTATTTTTCGGAAATTGCGGAGGAAGCCTTGGAGAAATCTCAGCGTTTGCCCTTATCCTTGGCGGAATATACTTATATTTCCGCGGTCATATTACTCTGCATATTCCCGCATCTTTTATTATTACGGTTTTTATCATATCATTTATATTTAATCAGACTAATCCTGACCGCTATGCAGAACCAATGTTCAATTTATTTTCAGGAGGTGTAATGCTCGGAGCAATTTTTATGGCAACAGACATGGTCACGTCTCCAATGACAAATCAAGGAATGGTTATTTTCGGCACAGGATGCAGATTGCTTACAATGATCATAAGAATGTTCGGGGCATACCCTGAAGGAGTGTCTTTTGCAATTTTGATTATGAACGCTGTTACTCCATTACTTGACAAATATTTAAAAATAAAAAGGTATGGGTTCAAAAAAAAATTTAATTTCAAATTTTAGGAGGGTATCATGAAAAAAATCATCAGTTTCTGTATTATCGGAATTTTAGTTGTAATCATGGCTACAGGATTGTACTCAGAAGAAAAAAAATTGGCGGACATACAGCTTCCGCAGGTTTCAGAAAAAATTGAAACCACTCTTTTGACAGCTTTAAAAAACAGGAAATCCACTCGCGACTTTAAAAAAGAACATATTACTCTTGAAAATCTTTCTGCAATATTATGGGCAGGATTGGGTATCAACCGTGAAAACGGAAAAAGAACCATTCCAATCGCTATGGAAAAAGATTTTCTGAAGTTATACGTATATTCAAACGAAGGATTGTATTTATATATTCCGGCAAAAAATCTGTTAAAACAAATTTCTCATGAAAACAGCAAATCAAAAATCGTCAAACAATCTTCTGCAGCAGATGCTGATTACATTATTTTAATAACTGCGGAAACTTCAAAACTTCCATTTTATTTAAAAAAAGAACAAAAAGAAACTATGGCTCATGCTAATTCCGGATGTATAGCTCAAAGTATTTATTTAATGTCTTCCGCTTTAAATCTCGGAACCTGTATGATGGCTTATTTTGATGAAAAAGGAATAAATGAATCGTTGACTCTCAATAAAAACGAAATACCCTTATATATTATGCCAGTAGGCATTATAAAATGAAAATTTCAAAAAATGTTCTTCATTATATATTTTTTGCAGGTATAACGGTAATATTTATAATTGTTACATACCTTTATTTCAACTTTGCCGGAAATCGCGAAAAAATAATGAAGGTGGTTTTAAGCAATATAACTTCAAATGAACCGGGATGTAGATTCAATCTGCAGGACGAAAAAAAATTCAATTATTATGAAATTGAATTAAACGGTATGCAGGCAGGTTATATTTTGACAGATAAAATTAATAAATCAACTTTCATTCCTGAAAAATATTACCTTATAACTCCAGAATTCGAATTAAACAATTGTTTTGAATTCAAGCATTCAATAGGAGATGTTTTGAAATGCGACACTCAGAATATCAATGAAATTCAGGGAAAAGACACTGAATTTTTTTTAGAATTTATAGAATATATAAAAACAATTTCAAATCCGTCTGAAAAAAAAAGCGGGGTATATACAGGTTCATCAGAAGGGGTTAAAGGATTAATTAAGGTAAAAGTAACTATTGACGGAAATAAAATTACTAAAATTGATATAATTGAATCTGCAGATGGTTCATATCCGGCTGGAAAAACCGCTCTTAAAATCATTCCTGAACGAATTATAGAAAAACAATCTTTTGAAATTGACGCGGTTTCAGGAGCTACTGTAACTTGTAAAGGGATTATTGAAGCAGTAAAAAATTCTCTGACAAAAAAAAATGAAAATTAAAATAATATTAAAATGGGCATTATATTCTCTTATAAGGAACAGCAGGCGCTCAATTTTAACTGTTATAATAATGGTGTTCGGACTGACTGCCATTATTTTTTTTCTCGGTCTTAAACGAGGAGTTTACAGCAGAATGATAGAAAACTCAACTTCGTTTTATATTTCCGATTTTCAGATTAATTCTATATTCAATAAATTCAGACCTGAAATCAGAATTGCAGAACCTGAAATATTAAAAAACAAAATCGAAGGTTCTGACAATTCTGTTAAATGCGCTTACCGCATATCAGAACCTGCAATCCTGCAATTTGATACATCAAGCCGCGCAATAACACTGATAGGGTTATCTACTGATAATGAAAAAAAAGTATCGAAAATAATGAATTCGGTTACTGAACTTGATAAAAACTTATTTGATTATTCAGTATCTGATGATTCAGGATGTGCAGGAATAATAATCGGCAAATCGATGAAAGATTATTATAAAACTAAAATCGGTTCAGTTTCAAATATCATAATCAAAATAAATGGCAAAACAAAAAATCTAAAAATCAGAATCGCAGGTTTTTATTCAGCTCCTATGAACAGATTTGACGAACTTTTTGTTATTATGAATTACAGCAATTTATCAAAAATAACTGAACGCAATACTGCTGACGAATTTTCAATATCATGTAAAAATTCCAATAAAAAACAGGTATTTTCTTCAATTTCAAAAATAATATCCCGCGATTATAAATTGACTGAATGGTCTGATTTATTTCCTGATATAACTAAACTGATTGAATTAAATGATGCTGCAATGTTCGTAGTTTCAATCATAATTTACACCCTTGTTTTTATAGCTATAATCAATACAATGCTGATGTCTTTCTATGACAAATTAAAAAATTTCGGTATGCTTATATGTTATGGAATAAGCCAGTTCACTCTTCTCATGATTATATTGACAGAATCGCTGATATTATTTATTTTTTCATCTTTTTGCGGAACTGCATCTGCATTAGTACTAATATCGTATTTTAATTCTAACGGTATTGATTTATCAAAATTTTTATCTGATAATCCTTATTTTATGATGGATATGCGTATATTTACTGAAATGCCCAGATCTGAACTAATATACTGTTATTCAGGTCTTTTGGCAGCTTCATTGGGCGCTGCTGTTATAGCAGGAAGAAAATTATTCAAAACTGATATATTAGATCTTCTGCATTTTTAAAATGAAAATAATTCTACAAAATGTTTCTAAAAAATATTATGCCGGTTCTGAAACAATTACTGCTTGTAAAATCGATGAACTTGTATTTTCAGGAGGAGGGATGTTTGCAGTAACAGGACCTTCTGCTTCCGGTAAAACCACTTTACTAAACATAATTTCCGGTATTATAAAACCTGACAGCGGTTCTGTAAAAATCAGCGGCAATGATATTACAAAATTCAATTCCAGAAAAACTGCTGATTTCAGGTTAAAAAACATAGGGCTTATTTTTCAGGAGGATTTGCTTATTAATGAATTAACTGTACGAGAAAATCTTGAAATAATCCCGCAGCTAAGCGATATTAAAATAAAAATCGATCTATCTAGTTTTACTGATTTATTTCAAATTTCTCAGACTTTAGACAAGTTCCCTGCGCACTTGTCGAGAGGCCAGCGCCAGCGCGTTTCAGTCTTACGCTCACTATT
>JAGOBX010000366.1 GCA_017999075.1 Candidatus Babelota bacterium
AATGCTGATAAACAACAATTTTATAACCTGAAAGACATCCCTGTTCAAAATTATCGGAATATCTTTTCATATATTGAATTTCAGCTTCCTTATTTATTTTTTCCGTTATATTATCTTTATTCAATAAATTTCCTGAAGAATCAAATTTTTTAATAATGTACGGGTCATTTTGAAATTTAAGTTTATTGTATTCTTCAAGAATATTCTTTTCATCGCATTTTAATATCTCACCGTCAGGTAAATTGAATTTTATACCATTTCTGTCATCAGGGATATGACTCCCTGTAACCATTATCCCCGCATTTTTTTTCAGCATGCTTATATAAACAAGCGCCGGAGTAGGTATATATCCGCAATAATCAATTTTCAGGTTTTCGTCTTTAATACCAGATATTACAGCCTTTATTATTCTTGGAGTGCTTGTTCTGTAGTCCCCGGCTATTGAAACCTCTTTTACTTCAAATTTATATTTGACATATATTGCAAATGCCCTGCTGAATAAATAACATTCAAGATCAGTCATCTCCGTCACTAATCCGCGGACTCCGCTTGTTCCGAATTTTAACGTCATACTTTTTTTATCTCCATTTGAAATTTAATATTTTTTCCGGATTATCCGCATTTGCAGAATTCCATACTTTTATATTTTCCATACACAAATATATTACAGCTTTTTCAGTATATTTTCTTATTTTGTCAATAATAATACTATATACTCTTTCTCTTATAAAACGGGGATATCTGATTTTCCCATCTGTTCCCTTTATTAATTCTGCCTGATATGTTTTGCTTTGTGGATTGTTTTTTTTTATTATTGGAATAAGTTCAGGCGCGCACCTGAAAGAACCTATACTGAACCACATAATCTTTTCAGCAGGAATTTCAAAAAAAATTTTTTCTATCAAATCATTATAATCTTTTTCCCAGCCTTCATATATTATAACAGGATCAAAATGAAACCCTAAATTATAATTATGATGAACCGCAGATTTTGCAGCAGCTAACCTGTTTTCCAATGAAGCTGCAAGCGGTTCTTCTGAAACAATTATTTTTTGAGGATTTACTGACCATGCAAATACAGTTTTTTCATTTCCTTCAGAAAATGATTTTAATAAATGTCCGATATTATCTGTTTTTGTCTTAATTTCAAAATAAATCCTGTCAAATTTATTCATCATATTAAGCAATTTTTCTGTTATCCCTGTATATTCGTCGAACAATAAACTATCGGAAAATTCTCCTGAACCTAATCTGTAAATTTTTTCTGGTTGAGAATTATTAAGCAATTCATCAAGTTCATCCGGAATTTGTTCTATATTAGGATTAATTAAAATTATATTATTATTGACATATTGCTGCAAATAACAGTAAGAACATCCTATATAACAATTCTGTATTATATTTAAAACATAATATCCGCAAGGCTGAACATTAGATGTGCATGGACATTTTTTTAAAAATCTGCCTTTATTCTGTTTAAATACAATGGTATGTTTTCCGGATTCATAATTTAATTTTAAATTCAGATTTTTGATAAGAATTTCAAAATCCACAAAATATTCCGGTTCAATTTTGCGGCTGTAATTTTTTAAAAAATTCACAACCGCAAAATTTCCAATTAACGGCTCTTCAACATAAACACGGTCTATAATCATTATTTCTTGTCCATATATTTACCTACAAAAAGTTTTACTTTATCATAAGTTTTTTTAGGGACTAAGTTTTTCGGAGTTACGATTGAAGTTGATAATGCGTGCGCGCAATGACATTCGCGATCTTCAGGTATAATCTTAATAGCTTCTTTAACTATTTTTTTTGCGGTTTCACTGTTAGTTTTCAATGTTTCAAGAACCGCATCGCAAGTAACAGCTTCTTCTTCTTCGCGCCAGCAGTCGTAATCAGTTGCAAGAGCTATGCTTGCGTAACATATCTCTGCTTCTCTCGCAAGTTTTGATTCAGGTATAACTGTCATTCCTATTACACTTGCTCCCCAGCTTCTATGCAGATTTGATTCCGCTCTTGTAGAAAATAACGGTCCTTCCATACACACATAAATTCCGCCGTTATGAACTTTACACTTAACCTTCTTTGATGCCTGAAAAATTATTTTTCTCAATTTTTCACAGAAAGGTTCTGCAAAAGACACATGAACTACAAGACCATTCCCGAAAAAAGTTCCTGGTCTTTTATGTGTTTTGTCAATTACCTGATCCGGCAGAACTATATCTCTTGGAACTATTTTTTCTTTCAAGCTGCCTACTGCGCTTACCGCAAGAATATATTCTACTCCCAAGCTTTTTAATGCCCATATATTAGCCTGCTGAGGGAGTTCCGATGGAAGAATTCTGTGTCCAACTCCATGTCTTGGAAGAAACGCTACGCGTTTTCCTTCAAGAACTCCGGTAATTATCGCATCAGACGGATCCCCAAACGGAGTTTTTATTCTGATTTCTTTTTTGTTTTCAAAACCTTCAATGTTATACAATCCTGTTCCGCCAATTATTCCTATTCTTATTTTTTCATTAGATTTAGCCATATTTACCTCCGAAATTTTTTAAGTAATTTCATTATTTTATTATAGCATCACACTATAAATAATGCAATTTTTAAAACTATTTTTTTTATAATATTATTTGAATGAACGCATTAATGTAAAAATCGGAAGTAATGTGGCAACAGCTATAAATCCTACTATTATGCCTATTATAAGAATAAGTATTGGCTCAAGCATAGAAGACATCCGTTTTACTTTTATTTCTATTTCATCATCGTAATACGAAGAAATAAACAGCATCAAATCATCAAGTTTTCCTGAAGATTCTCCGGCAGCTACCATCTTTAAAAATGTATCAGGAAAAATATCGGCGCTTGTCAATGAATTTGTCAGCGTATCTCCTATTTCAATACTGTCAGCCGATTGTTTCACCACATTCCTTAAAATTTTATTATCGATTATCGTTTCTAAAACCCTCAAACTTTTTAAAAGAGGCACTCCGCTTTTATACATAAACCCGAGAATAGAACAAATATTTGTCAGCTGCGATATAAAATATAAATCTCCGAAAAAAGGTATTTTAAATAAAAATCCGTGCCATTGTATTTGAAAATTTTCATTTTTTTTTATGAAATATTTAAAACAAAAAAATATTAATAATAATCCCAATATAAGATAATACCAGTAATTACTCATTATTTTACTCACTATGATAAGCATTTTAGTTATTACCGGAAGCTCAATGGATCTGGTTTGATAAATGCTGACAAATTTGGGCAGAATAAATACTAAAATAAAACTTATCACTAATCCTGCAACTGAAATTACTACTGCCGGATATGTTACTGCTGTTTTAATATTTGATTTTGTTTGCTCTGTTTTTTGAAGTAAGACCGAAATCCTGTCCAGAACTAATTCCAATTGCCCGCTAACTTCTGCGGCTTCAATCATATTTATATTTGCAGGTTTAAAATACTGTTCATATACCCTTAAAGAATTACTGAATGAATCCCCGCTCTTAATTTTTTCTATAATGTTAGTAAGCACGCTTTGAAAATATTCATTTGATTTCATAAGTTTCGCAATCGAATCCAGCGCTGAAATTAGAGGTATACCTGCTTTAACAAGTACTGATAATTGTCTGAAGAAAAAAAACATTTCATCGGATTTTATAGTTTTTGATTTAAATTTTAAAAATTTAAAATTTCGTTTTTCTTCTTTAATAGAAACAATATAATAATTGCAATTAATTAAATAAGTCCTTATTTTTTCAAGTGAATCTTCTTCTTTTTTTCCCTTTGCAAGTTTTCCGAATTTATCATAAACCCTGTAATAATATATTGGCATCAGCGATCATCTTCCGTAACTCTGATAACTTCAGAGATTGTTGTTACTCCTGCGCGTATGAGTCTCAATCCGTCTTCTCTCAATGTTAATGTTCCGAATCCTTTAGCAATATCATTTATTTTATGAGCATCTGATTTTTTAATGATTTCTGCCCTTAACGCGTCATTTGTGACTATTACTTCAAAAAGTCCTATTCTTCCTTTGTATCCTGTTTTATTGCATATATCGCATCCTGTACCCTGATACAATATCAGATTCTGATAATTCATACCTATGTTTTCAAGAATACGGATTGTCTCAGGAGTTATTTCAACAGGACGTTTACAATTGACGCATATTTTTCTAACCAGCCTTTGCGCTATCACACATTCTACTGAGGTAGCAATTAAATAAGGTTCAATCTCCATATTAACCAAACGGTTGAAGGAACTTGCAGCATTGAGAGTGTGGAG
>JAGOBX010000367.1 GCA_017999075.1 Candidatus Babelota bacterium
TTATTTTGCTTATAAATATTATCGGACAGCCTTCCTGAAAATCCATATTCTACAAATCCATTAAACGGAAATACCGATTCTTCAGCTTTTACTGAATTTACAAATAAAACAAATGAAAAAATCAACAAATATATTTTCATTATAAAAAACTCCTGCTGTAATTAAAATATAAATTTAAATTTGTATTTACATAATGTTACTTTTTTATTAAATCCATAGGCGGACGGCGTAAAAACCGTTCAGAAAAAATTTCATCAGGAACATTTATATTATATTTAACATTTGAAAATTTCGATATTGTTACGCTGCCTGTTTCAATATTTTCAACCTGGGATTCAACAACAGTAGGAATATTCTGAATATTTTCAATTTTAACAGCCGCCACTTTCCGATAAACTTTTTCACCTTTATAATATTCTGCTTTTTCAGGAATAAACGTAGTTTTATTTATCCATATAAAATAATGAGAAAATTCAACAGATTTCTTATCTTTAGGCACACATTTCAAAACATAATAATTTCCTTCTTTTCTTGATATTGAATATTCATCCTCGCTAATATTTCTGCCAGATACATCCTCATACACAAAATCAGAACCTACAAAACTTGTACGTTTGTCACTTGATGCAATTCGTTTCACCAAATCAAGATTAGCCATGTACAGCCATCTGTCGTCGTCTTTAGTTATATGTTTTAACACAAGAAAAACCATTTTTCTCACATCAGCAGGTTTATGAAAATATACATAAAAATTCTGGTCTTCTCCTTCTTTAATATTTTTTCGGATTACAGTAAACATACGTTCACGCTGACGTCCCTGATTATCTTTGATAATCATATTAACATCTGATTTCCCGTCTTTTCCGGCATAATATGCCGCAATATTAGCTTTCTTAACGATTTCTTCGACGGATAAATCCTGAGAATATACCGGAAATATATCCCATATAAAAATCAAGTTTGCCATAATAACCATAATAAAATAAAATAATCTTTTCATATAAAAAACCTCCTGAATTTTTTTTTACTTTCATTTTTTCATATAGTTTTTGACACTATCATTATTTTTTATAAATATTTCCGAAATCAGCTATCATATCTTTCATTATAGCAGGCAATATGAATAAAGTGCCTAATCCGGAAATTATCATAATAGCCGTAAGAAAAAAACCTACTGTCTGGTACGGAACAAGCGGCGATAATAATAACGGCAGAAAACCAAGAGCTATAACTATAATGTTCCTTGTGATTGCAGAAGCAGGTTCATGAAACATTTTTTTGAAAGCTGTTTCAAAATCTTTTTCGTGTTCAGTAAGATGTTTAAAACGTTCTATAAAATGTATTGAGAAATCAACAGCCATTCCTAAAGTAAGCGATGATAAAATAGCCACAGGCATATCATAGTCCTTACCTATAAAACCTATTATCCCATAAATGAACCCGATAGTTACAGTTAAAGGTATCATAGACAAAATACCAAACCAGATTGAACGGAAAAGAATCATCATCATAATCAGTACCGTAATATATGAGCTGAGCAATGAATTAGTCAGCATTCCAAAAACCATTTTTTCCTGCCAAACAACATTAATATAAGTTTTTCCTGCCCAATTCATTTTTACTGAATAAGGAGATGGATTTTTCGACACAAATTCATTAACTTTATCTATAACGTAAGTCATATCAGTATTATCGCCTGATTTAAGCTGCACCCATATATTAGCTTTTGAGTAATCAGTATTTATAAAATGCCATAAATCATTTGGCCTATGACTGTTTTGAAATTGAATCAGGCATTCACCTACTATTTTCGAATTATCGGGAATTTTATAAAATTCAGGTTTACCTCCTCTCAGTTCCTGATGAATTTTTTTCACTATAGTTGCTACAGAATTTGATTTTCCAACTTTTGTAGTGTTCATAAAATCCTGAAGTTTGTCTATATATTCAAGCATCTCAGGCTGCTTGAACTGAACAGCATATATTTTTTCATCTTCAAGAAAATATATAAATTCCTCTTGTATCTCGGTTTTTATCGTTCCATTCTTCAGATGAGCATCAATTGAATCTCTCAATCTATCCAAAAACATCGGTATTGAATACTGTAATTTTCCGCCTTCTCTGGTTAGTTTATTAATTTCATTTATTACATTAGTATAAGAAACCGTATCAGAAGAATAATTCTTAAAAAATTCTCCTACCCTCAAATTAAGACTTCCAATATATTTATCAAAATTATCAGGAGTAGTATCAGATTCAAGAACCAGTGATGCCATATAAGTTCCGCCAAAATGTTCATTCAGTACTTTATCAGCAATTCTTATGTCATGTTTTTTATCAAACCATTTTACAGGATTATCATTAATCCTGATTTTAGTTATCCCTATAAACGCAATTACGCTTACAATAAATGTGAAAGTTATTACAATTTTAGAATGTTTGAATGTAATCATACCAAGTTTTTCCAGAATACGGGTCATCAATGAATTATTTTCATTTTCTATGCCTGATTCTTTTTTTTTTGTCCCAAAATCAGCAAGAGTTTTTTCACTTATAAACATAACGCTTGCAGGCACAAAAGTTATTGTTAATATCCATGCAAGCATTATCCCAAAACCTACAAAAAAACCGAATACCTGAACTGGAGGAATCGGAGCTGTTGCAAGAGAAACAAAACCTGCAAAAGAAGTTAAAGAAGTATAAAGCATCGCAGAAAACAATTCATTCATAACAACCATCATAGTTTTTTTTCTATCTTTATAGATTTGATATTTTTCAAAAAAATCACTTATAATATGCACAGAGTCCACTACAGCTATAGGCATTAAAAATATAGCAATCATAGAACTCATTATATGAACAGTATATCCCAGACCTATCATCAATCCCATTGAAACTATTATGCTGACTACAGCTACTATCATTGGAGCTATTATCAGTTTTACTTTTCTAAAAAAATAAAACATAAGCAGAAATATAATTAGACCTGATAATGGAGCAGCAAATCCCATTTGTTTAAACATTTCAAAACCGAATGTATCTTCAGCAACTGGCAGACCCGTAATATAATATTTTTCATAACCTGCTGGTTCTTTTTCTATTATTTCTTTTATTTTATTGGATATTTTATAACTTTTATCTTTTTGTGTGATTGGAACATAAATACAAAGAGCTTTACCGTTTTCAGAAACTATTGTTCCGTCAAGCACAGGATTTGATTTTGCACGTTCTCCTATATTTTTAGCTTCGTTGTCGTCGGCAGGCGGCGCAGACATAAGCCATTCAAATTTTATTTCTCCTTCCATTGAACCTTGCCGAATATCGTCAACTGTAGAAGGCGCCATTATTTCAGACGATACTATTGAAGTTTCAGAAGAAGCATAGGATTTTATATTTTCAGTTATTCGAAATATTTTTCCTAAAGTTTCCTTATTGAATACTCCTTGAGAGTGATGGTCGTTAACTATTCCTAAAACTATAATATCGTGCATTGAAAATTCTTTTTTTATCTGCCTGTCAAATATTCTGACAAATTCTGTTTCAGAAAGCATATTTTCAGGATCGGTATCTATTTTCATTTTTGGAAATTGAGTTAGCCCTAAAATTGCAATTAATATTGTTAAAAATGTAACAATTCTGTAATGATCAATTGAAAATTCAATAATCCTATTCTTTATATTCATTATTTTTCCCCTTGAAATTTTTTTCATTTTTTAAACTTACAGCAAATTTTAAAATTTTATAAAACAAAATAATACCCTAAAAAACAAAACTTATTTTTTTAATTCATCAGTCTTTGAGCAGCAGCTGCTATTCCTTTCGTTTTTTTTAAAATAAATAGTTTTGCGTAAAATATCTTCCATAAGACACCATTTTGTAAATGCAGATTGCAAAAGATTAAGTCCTACAAAAGCAGTAAAATAATACCAGTTATCATCAATATATTTTCCAAGAATCAATGAAATTAAAATAAATGTTCCTGCTATTGCTCTTATAAAATGTTCTAAAGACATAATAATTATCAACTCCTGTGTCAATTTAAAAAATATTTCTTACAGTTTCAAACAGTTTCTGCAACTGCCATCAGCATCTTACGAATATCATCGTTGCTGAGAAAATAACAAATCTGATTCCCTGTTCTTTCTCCTGAAATAACCTTGCAGTTCTTTAATATTGTCAAATGCTGGGAAACAGAAGGCTGCGGAATCCCAAGTTTCTCAGACATAGTATTGACATTACAGTTTTTTTTATGTAAAAGCCCCATAACTATTTGAAGCCTTAAAGGATGTGCT